>JAJFJE010000100.1 GCA_021774355.1 Alphaproteobacteria bacterium | reverse complement strand
CGCGACGGTGACCCCCGCCTTCGATCTCCAGGCCGGCTCGATCATCGCCGAGGCCAAGGCCGGCGGCGCGATCCTGCGCGAAGGCCTGGGCTGGGACCTGTTGCGCAAGGTCGAGAGCCTGACCGGGGATGTCCTCGAAGGCCTGGGCTCGAATTACGATCCCAGGCCGGTCTGGATCGTGCCTGCGGGGCGCTATCTGGTGCGCGTCGGGCGGGGCGAAACCACCCGCGAGATGGAGGTGACGGTGACCGCCGGCAAGCCCTCGCGGGTAACCCTCAGCCTCGACTGAGGGCCGCTTCAGCCGAGCAGGCGGGTGCCGGCCGCGCGGTCGGTCAGCAGCGGATAGCGTTCGGCGTCCGGCAGTTCATAATGCCACCACTCGGACGCCAGCAGGCCAAATCCGGCCTGGGCCATCAGGCCGGCCAGCATCATGCGGTTGGCCATGGCGCCGGCCGCGACCGCGGCGCCGTGCTGGGAGGCCACCGTCATGTCGTCGAAGCCGGTGCCCATGTCCAAGGGGGTCGCGTCGGGCCGGGCCAGGGTCAGGTCGACGGCGATGCCCCGGCTGTGGCGCGAGCCCTTCAGGGGATGGGCGACATAGCGCTCGTCGGGCAGGGTCTGCCACAACAGCCATTGCGCCTCGGCCGGGCGGAAGCCGTCGAACACGACCAGGGTCAGGCCGATGGCCCGGGCCAGATCCTGGGCCCGGGCCAGCCGTGCGGCGGCATCGGCATGGAGGAACAGGGCAGCCCGGGCATAGATCCGGCGGCCGGTGAAATTATCGGCCCCGGCATAGGCCAGGGCGAGGCGGGGACCGTCCGGGCGGTCGGGAATCTCGATCAGCATGGGTCGACGCTAGCCGCATTGCCCCAGGTGTTCAAATGATCACTTTTCGGGGCGAAGTTGCCATATGGGGAGCGCCGGGGCCGGCTGCGGCCGCGGAACGCGGGTCCGCGGCTGGCACGGCTCTTGCGATGAGACGGCGGTGCCCGCCGCCAAATCGCGCGGGCTCCAACGATAGATCGCTCGGGAGGACAGATCATGACAACCCACGCCCGCGACCTGACGCCCCAGGAAATCGCCACCTTCCGCACGGAGGGAGTGGTCCAGGTGAGGAACCTGCTGGACTGGGACTATTTCGAAGTGGTCCGCAAGGCCTGCTACGCGCAGCGCGACCGGCCGACCAAATGGGGCGGCGACATCAATCCGCCCGGCAGTTCGGGCCAGTTCTTCATGGACCGCCATATGTGGGCCTACCAGGATCATTGGCGGGAGATTGCCTTTCGCTCGGGCCAGGGCCGGGTGGCGGCCCAGGCCATGGGATCGGACGAGGTGCGGCTTTATTTCGATCATCTGTGGTTCCATGCCCCCAACACCCCGGAACCTTTCGACTGGCACCAGGACGGCAATTACTGGCCGTTCCGGGGCGACAAGATCTGTTCCATCTGGATCGCCATGGAAGACGACAGCGCGATCGAATATGTCCGCCATTCCCACCGCTGGAACATCTGGTACCGGCCGGTGCTGGTCGGGGCGAGCGACGAATTGTCGGAATGGGTCGGCAAATCCTACGAGACGCCGATGCCGGATTTTCATAAGGAACCGGAGAAATACGAGTTCCTGACATTCGACATCAAGGCCGGCGATGCCCTGATCTTCAACACCCGGATCGTCCACACCCTGCCCGGCAATCCCCAGGCCGAGCGCTACAAGATCGGCCTGTCGACCCGCTATCTGGGCGACGACGCGGTGTGGGACCCGCGCCCCGGAACCGACCCGATCGTCACCCAGGCCGATGTCAAGGTGCAGCCGGGCGAGCGGGCGATCGATCCCGCCTTTCCGCTGCTCTATGCCGGCGGCCGGGACCTGCCGGGCTGACGGCGCCCCCCGTCGCGGCGTGCGACCCCTTCCGGCGGCGCCCGTGGCCGCCGGAAGGGGACGTCGTGCGCCTTCGCACGGACTGCGGATGGCCGGCCGGGCGATGACCGGCGGGGCGCTTCCGCTTTTGCCGGCTGCTGGCTATCCTGGCCGGGTGACCGAGGCGCTGCGCTACCCCGACAGTTCCGATCTGAGAAGCCTGCTGCGCTTCGCGCCGGACCAGGGCCTGATCTGGCTGGGCGAGCATCGCATGCTGCTCATCCACACCAATGCCCAGGCGGCGCTGCGCAAGGAAATCGTCGACAGCCTGGGCGTGGCGCGGGCGCGCACCCTGCTGACCCGCATGGGCTTTGCCTCCGGCGCCCGGGATGCCGAACTCGCCCGGCGCCTCCGTCCCCACGCGGATTTCCAGGAGATGTTCGCGGTCGGTCCCCAATTGCACATGCTGCAGGGGGTGGCCAAGGTGACCATCACCACGCTCGACTGGGACCCGGAAACGGGGCGCTTCTTCGGCGATTTCTATTGGGACAATAGCTGGGAAGACGAGGCTCATCTGGCCCAGTTCGGACCCTCGGCCGAGGCCGCCTGCTGGACCCTGCTCGGCTATGCCAGCGGCTTCACCAGCGCGGTGGTCGGGCGAATGATCATCTGGGACGAGGTCAGCTGCGCCGCCCGTGGCGACCCGCGCTGCCACGTCATCGGCAAGCCGGCGGAAGAATGGGACGATCCCGACGCCCGCCTGCGGCCGTTCCGCTTCGATGCCATCGCCGACCAGATCCTCAGTTTGCAATATGAAGTGCAGCAATTGCGCGGCCAGGCCGACCGCGAGCTGGCGCCCGGCGACCTGGTGGGCGAGGCGCCCAGCTTCAAGGCAGCGCGCGACCTGCTGGCCAAGGCGGCGGACGCCCAGGTCACGGTGCTGCTGCTGGGCGAGACCGGGGTGGGCAAGAGCCTCTTCGCCAAATTGCTGCACCGGCTGAGCCCGCGGGCAGCCGCGCCCTTCGTTGCGGTCAATTGCGCCGCGATCCCCAACGACCTGATCGAATCGGAATTGTTCGGGGTCGAGAAGGGCGCCTATACCGGTGCCACCCAAAGCCGGCCGGGGCGCTTTGAACGGGCCCATGGCGGGACCCTGTTCCTCGACGAGGTCGGCGACCTGTCCTCGGCGGCCCAGGCCAAGCTGCTGCGCGTGCTCCAGGAAGGCGAGATCGAGCGCCTGGGCGACAGTCGCACCCGCAAGGTCGATGTCCGCCTGGTGGCCGCGACCAATGTCGATCTCGATCAGGCGATCCGCGCCGGCCGGTTCCGTGCCGACCTGCTCTACCGGCTGAATGTCTATCCCATCGTGGTGCCGCCCTTGCGCGAGCGCCGGGCCGATCTGGCGCCGCTGGCCGAACGCTTCTTCCGCAAATTCTGCGCCCTGCACGGCAAGAAGCTGCTGGGCATCACCGACCGGGCGATCGCCGCGATGCAGGATTATCCCTGGCCGGGCAATATCCGCGAGCTGGAAAACATGATCGAGCGCGGCGTGATCATCGCGCCCGGCGGCGGCTGGATCGAGACCGGGCACCTGTTCCCGACCCTGGGGCCGCGGGCCGGCATCGAACTGCGTCCCGACGGCACCCTGGACAGCGCCGAACATTCCCGCCTGGGCCAGCTCTGCGACCATGTTCTCGACCAGGGCCTGACCCTCGACGCGCTGGAGCGGGGCCTGCTCGCCGGCGCGGTCGCCCGGGCCCACGGCAATCTTGCCGCCGCCGCCCGCAGCCTCGGCCTGACCCGCCCCCAACTCGCCTACCGGTTGCGACAGATCCGGCGGGAGGACTGAGCATGCGCCTGAAGGATCGGGTGGCGATCATTACCGGGGCGGCCCAGGGGATCGGGCTGGCCTGCGCCGAAGCATTCGTCCGCGAAGGGGCGGCGGTGGTGCTGGCCGATATCCAGGTGGCGAAGGGGCAGGGCGCGGCGGCGCGGTTGGGCCAGACCTTCGTGGCCTGCGATGTCGGCGACCGCGGCCAGGTCGAGGCCCTGGTGGTGGCGGCGCTCGGCCGCTATGGCCGCCTTGATATCCTGGTCAACAATGCCGCGATCATCCGGGCGGCGGATGTCCTGGACCTGACCGAAGAGGCCTTCGACCAGGTCCTGCGGGTCAATCTGAAAGGGCCCTTCCTGCTGGCCCAGGCGGCGGCGCGGGTGATGGTCGCTGCCGGCCGGGGCGCCATCATCAACATGTCGAGCGTCAATGCCGTGCTGGCGATCCCCAACCAACTGCCCTATGCGGTGGCCAAGGGCGGTCTCAACCAGTTGACCCGGGTGATGGCGACGGCGCTCGCCGCCAGGGGCGTCCGGGTCAATGCCATCGGCCCCGGCTCGATCGCCACCGACATGCTGAACACGGTGATGACCGATGCGGCGGCGCGCCGGACGATCCTGTCGCGCACGCCCATGGGCCGCTGCGGCACGCCGGCGGAGATCGCCGCCGTCGCCGTCTTCCTGGCCTCGGACGAGGCGAGCTATATCACCGGTCAGTGTCTCTACGCCGATGGCGGCCGGCTGCCCCTCAACTATACCGTTGCGGTCGACTGACGGCCGCCTCAGGACTGCTCGTCATCGTCCTCGACGGGATGGTTAGGCAGGTTGCGGAACAGGGTCTCGGCTGTCAGGTGATCGCCACCCCCGGCGGCGACTTCGGCGGCGGGTGCGGCGCGCGTGGCATCGTTGGCGGCGATGATCTCGTCATATTCGTCGCCGGCCTCGTCATCGGGCTCGCCCCGGCGCTCATTGGCCTTGTGGATGGCGCCGTCCAGTTCGATCTGGCTGCACAGGCCCAGGGTGACCGGATCCAGCGGCTTGATGTGCTGGCTGTTCCAATGGCTGCGGTCGCGCACGGCCTTGATGGTCGGCTTGGTCGTGCCGATCAGCCGGCAGATCTGCGGGTCCGACAGTTCGGAATGGTTCCGCAACAGCCAGGCGATGGCGTCGGGCCGGTCCTGGCGGCGCGACACCGGGGTATAGCGCGGGCCCTTGGAGCGCGTCCGCGGGGCCGGGTTGGCCTGTTCGATCAAGGTCAGGGTGGCTGCCGGATCGGCGGTGCAGCGGTCGATTTCCGCCTGGCTCAACTGGCCCTGGGCAACCGGGTCCTGGCCGACGATACCCTGGAACACTTCGCCATCGGCGACGCCCTTGACCTCGAGCGGATGAAGGCCGCAGAACTTGGCGATCTGCGGGAAGGACAGGGCGGTGTTCTCCACCAGCCAGACGGCAGTCGCCTTGGGCATGAGGGGCAACGACATGTAATCCTCCACCTTTGCGATCGGACGGGGCCGACCGCTGCCATGGACATGGCCTGTGTGTGATCGCCTCGTTATAGCGGGCGATCCGGCAATCGTCGAGCCCGTCCTGGCGCGTCGCATTATGCAGTCAGGACAATTTTTCCGATATGGTCGCGCTCGTCCATGCGGGCATGGGCGGCCGCGGCATCGGCCAGGGCGAAGGTGGTGTCGATCACCGGCTTCAGCCGCCCGGCTTCCAGGAGCGGCCAGACGGTTTCATAAAGGGCCAGGGCGATCGCCCCTTTTTCCGCGACCGGACGGATCCGCAAGGTCGAGCCGGTCAGGGTCAGGCGCTTCATCATCACGGGCAGCAGGTCGACGGTGACCGTCGAGCCCTGAAGATAGGCGATCTGGACCAGCCGGCCGTCGACGGCCAGGGCCCGGATATTGCGTTCCACATAGGGCCCGCCGACCATGTCCAGGATGACGTCGACCCCGCGCTTTCCGGTTGCCGCCCGGACCACGGCGACGAAGTCCTCGCCGTGATAGTCGATTACCCGCTCGGCTCCCAGCGCCATCAGGGGGGCGATCTTGGCCTGGCCGCCGACAGTCGCGAAGACCCGCGCGCCCAGCGCCGCGCCCAGCATGATGGCGGTGGTGCCGATGCCGCTGGCGCCGCCGTGGACCAGCAGGCTTTCCCCGGGGACCAGCCGGCCGCGCTGGAAGACATTGGTCCAGACGGTGAAGAAGGTCTCGGGAAGCGCCGCCGCCTCGACCATGGACAGGCCGCGGGGCACCGGCAGGCATTGCGGCTCGGGGGCCACGGCATAGGCGGCATAGCCGCCGCCGGCGACCAGAGCGCAGACCGGGTCGCCCACGGCAAAGCGGTGGGTTGCCGGGCCGCAGGCGGCCACCGTCCCGGCCACTTCGAGTCCGGGGGTTTCCGGCGCGCCGGGCGGTGGCGGATAGGCGCCCTGACGCTGCAGGACATCGGGCCGGTTGACGCCGGCGGCGGCGACCTTGATCAGCAGTTCGCCCGGTCCCGGCTGGGGAACCGGCAGGCGTGTCGGCTTCAGCACCTCCGGTCCTCCGGGGGTGGTGATCGCAATCGCCGTCATGGTCGTGTCGTTTGTCACGCTTGCCTCCTACGCCATCCCGTCGCAGCCTTAAGCTAGTGTGGTTTGGCGCCGAGGGGAATCGGGTTGGCTGCGGGGAAAACCCGGCGGATCAACGCGATAGGGCCGCGGCCTGGGGAGCGCGAGGCGATGGCGATCGATCTGGACGAGATGTTGACCCCGCGGCCGAAGGCGCCGGCGACCCTGGTCGAGGCGGTTGCCCTGGAACCGCTGGCGGTGGAGGAAATCGTGCAGCGCATCGCGGCCCTCAAGGCCGAGATCACACGCTGCGAAGCGGCCCTGGCGGCCAAACAGGCAACCCGCGCAGCGGCTGACAAATTCTTCAAATCATAATGGCGACGACCGGATCGCCTGGGGGCGAGTCGAAGCCTTGACGCGCGACCCTCTGTCGCGCCAACCTGTGCCCAGCAAGTCTGACAGGGATTGCTTCACAACAGAGCGGGCTGCCCATCGGGCAGCCCGCCGTTTTTTGACCCGGTGTCGGGTCGTCAGGATCGCCTGGTTCAGGCGGCTGCCTGGTGCTCCAGCTGCGCCGCCGGCTCGGCTGCCTCGATGGCGATCTGCCGGGGCTTTTTCGCTTCCGGGACCTCGCGGACCAGATCGACATGGAGCAGGCCGTTTTCGAACCGGGCGCCCACCACCTTGATGGTGTCGGCCAGTTCGAAGCGGCGCTCGAAGGCGCGGGCGGCAATGCCGCGATGGAGATAGTGGGTCCCGGCCGCATCGTCGCGGCCCTTGCCGACGATCACCAGGACATTTTCCTTGACCGTGACGTCGAGTTGCTCGGGCGCGAAGCCGGCCACCGCCATCGAAATTCGATAGGTGTTTTCGCCGGACTTCTCGATGTTGTAGGGCGGGTAGCTAAGCGCCCCCTCGTCGGCGCGGGTCGCGGCATCGAGCAGGCGGAAGGCCCGGTCGAAGCCGATGGTGGAACGCATCAGGGGTGACAGATCAAAAGCGCTGCGCATCGCAATCCTCCTTGAGCAAGAGCGTCGCATGATCGGCGAACCGCCCGTCCGGGCCGGCTCTGCCGTCGGAGCCATCTGGCCTCCGACAGCTTCCAGGTAGGAAGCCGCGCGACGTGCGTCAAGAGGGATGCGGACACGACAACGCCGCCCGGCGGGGCCGGGCGGCGTGATCGGCGATGGCGGATCTTACTTCAGGCCGAACTTGGCAAAACGCTTGTTGAAGCGCGCCACCTGGCCGCCGGTGTCGAGCAGGCGCTGCTGCCCGCCGGTCCAGGCCGGATGCGAGCTTTTGTCGATGTCGAGCTTCAGCCGGTCGCCCGGCTTGCCATAGGTCGACCGGGTCTCGAACACGGTGCCATCGGTCATCTCGACGATGACGGTGTGATAGTCGGGATGAATACCCTGTTTCATCGCCCTTAACTCCTTGCGCCGGACGACCCGGCGAGATCCATATGCCGCCCGCAGGCGCGAGAGCGGGGACATAGCGGAAATGCCGCCGTCTCGCAAGTCCGATCCGAGCGCCGGGCGCCGGCCACCGGGACGATCGGCACGTCGCGCCGCGCCGCCAGAGCCTGTTGCGGTCAAGCAGGGTGCAGGGGTAGCCCCTGTCGGCGCAGCGGTGCATGGCGGCGGTCTCGAAGCGACATGCCCCGTGCGACGCGCCGTCGACATTCCCCGGTCCCCGCCCGCTTCAGCTTTTCACCCGGGCGCCGGCGGGATCGTAGAGCGGCCCCAGATGCAGGGTGGCGGGAACCCGCTCTGTTGCCACCTCCAGGGTGTAGTTGCCGCCGCGCAGGAAGCCCTCGTCGACCCCGGCCGGGTGGCGGACGTAGCCATAGCCGATGGCCTGGCCCACGGTGTGGCCGAAGCCGCCGCTGGACAGCCAGCCGACCCGCTCGCCGTCGCGATAGATGGTCTCGCGGCCGAACAGCATGATGTCCCGCTCGGCCACGGTGAAGCCGGCCAGGCGCTTGGGCAGGGGCGCGGCAGCCTGGGCCAGCAGGGCCTCCCGGCCCTTGAAGGGGCGCCCGGATTTCAGCTTGACCGCCCAGCCCAGCCCGGC
>JAJFJE010000099.1 GCA_021774355.1 Alphaproteobacteria bacterium | reverse complement strand
CGCACCGGCGGCGCCCTGCTGGGCGACCGCACCCGGCTCGCCACCGATCCCGAAGACCGCGGCCTGTTCGTCCGGTCGATGGCGGCGCGGGACCGTCTCGGCGGCCTGGCGGCCATGACCTTCCCGGCGATGGTACTGATGCGCGCCCTGTTCGACCGGGTGCTGGTCGAAACCGTCGGCGTCGGCCAGTCGGAGACCGACGTCACCCAGGTCGCCGATACGGTGGTGTTCTGCGTCCAGCCCGGCTCGGGCGATTCCCTGCAGTTCATGAAGGCGGGGATCGTCGAAATCCCTCATGTCGCCGTGGTCACCAAGGCCGATCTGGGGGCGCCGGCGATCCGTGCCCGGGCCGACCTGGCCGGCGCGCTCAGCCTGGCCGATGGCGATGCCGGCTGGTCGGTGCCTGTGCTGCTGGTCTCGGCCAGCGCCGGCACCGGGCTCGACAAGGTGGTGGCGGCCCTGGCGGCCCATGCCAGCCATCTCGACCGCGGCGAAGGGGCCGTCCGGCGGGGCGAACAGGGCCGCGCCTGGCTGACCGAGACGGTGCGCGAGGCCTATGGCCGGGTCGGACTGGCCCGGGTGGCCCCGGCCATCGCCCGGGCAAGCGGCTCGCCCTTTGGCGCCGCCGCGGCGCTGTTGGCCCAGCTCGACGCCCGCGACGGGGCGTAATCGGCGGCCCCGCTGGGCCCCGCGATACCGGTCGGACATGACATTTTGACCAGATGCCGCAGGCCTCATCTGTTGCACCGCCGAAGCCTCTATGGTACGAGACGCCTGCTTCAGCGGGCGGGGCTGATGCGCGTTTGTCGCGCGTTTGCTTTCGTTTATTTTTTTCAATGGCTTAGGTGGGCTCGGCAAAGTTGCGGGCCGCCGGAGGCAGTGGTCTTGGCAACCTCCTCTTCGATCGTGGCGCAGATCGCCGGGCGCTATGCCGCGGCCTTGTTCGATCTGGCCAAGGAACAGGGCGCGCTGGATGCCGTCGCGGCGGACCTCGACGGCCTGTCGGCGATGATCGCCGAATCCGCCGATCTGCGCCTTTTGCTTCGCTCGCCCCTGGTCAGGCGGGGCGACCAGGGGCGCGCCATGGCCGCGCTGGCCATGGCGGCGGGTCTTGGGCCGCTGGTCGGAAACCTGCTTCGGCTGGTCGCCCGTAACGGCCGGCTGTTTACCCTGCCCGCCCTGATCGTTGCCTTCAAGGCGCGGCTGGCGGCCGAACGGGGCGAGCGGACGGCCCATGTCACCTCGGCCCAGCCATTGTCCGACAGCCAGCAGGCCAAGCTGAAAGCCGAATTGTCGCGCCTCCTGGGTGCCGACGTGAACATCGACCCGTCGGTCGATGACAGCCTTTTGGGCGGTCTCGTGGTGCGGCTCGGGTCGCGCCAGATCGACGGCAGCCTGAAGACCAAGCTCGACCGCCTGGCGGTCGCCATGAAGGGGAATGGATAATGGACCTCCGGGCCGCCGAGATTTCAGCAGTCCTCAAGGACCAGATCGCCAATTTCGGCGCCGAGGCCGAGACCACCGAGGTCGGACAGGTTCTGTCGGTCGGTGACGGCATCGCCCGCGTCTTTGGGCTGGACGGGGTCCAGGCCGGCGAGATGGTCGAATTTCCGGGTGGCATCAAGGGCATGACCCTGAACCTGGAATCCGACAATGTCGGCATCGTGATTTTTGGCGATGACCGCAGCATCAAGGAAGGCGACATCGTCAAGCGCACCGGCGCCATCGTCGACGTGCCGGTGGGCAGGGGCCTGCTGGGTCGCGTGGTCGACGGCCTGGGCAATCCGATCGACGGCAAGGGGCCGCTGGTCGACGTGGTGCGCAAGCGCGTCGAAGTGAAGGCGCCGGGCATCATTCCCCGCCAGGGCGTGCACGAGCCGATGCAGACCGGCCTCAAGGCCATCGACAGCCTGGTGCCGATCGGCCGCGGCCAGCGCGAGCTGATCATCGGCGACCGCCAGACCGGCAAGACCGCCGTGGCGATCGATGCCTTCATCAACCAGAAGCCGGTCAACCAGGGCGACGACGAGTCGAAGAAGCTCTATTGCATCTATGTCGCGGTCGGCCAGAAGCGCTCGACCGTTGCCCAGATCGTCAAGACCCTGGAAGACAATGGCGCCCTGGAATATTCGATCGTGGTCGCGGCGACCGCCTCCGAACCGGCGCCGCTGCAGTTCCTGGCGCCCTATACCGGCTGCACCATGGGCGAGTTCTTCCGCGACAACGGCATGCATGCCCTGATCGTCTATGACGATCTGTCCAAGCAGGCCGTCGCCTATCGCCAGATGTCGCTGCTGCTGCGCCGCCCGCCGGGCCGCGAAGCCTATCCCGGCGACGTCTTCTATCTGCACAGCCGCCTGCTCGAGCGGGCCGCCAAGATGTCGGCGGCCAATGGCGCGGGTTCGCTGACCGCCCTGCCGATCATCGAGACCCAGGCGGGCGACGTCTCGGCCTATATCCCGACCAACGTGATCTCGATCACCGACGGCCAGATCTTCCTGGAATCGAACCTGTTCTACCAGGGCATCCGGCCGGCCATCACTGTCGGCCTGTCGGTCAGCCGCGTCGGCTCGGCCGCGCAGATCAAGGCGATGAAGCAGGTCGCCGGCTCGATCAAGCTGGAACTGGCGCAGTACCGCGAAATGGCGGCCTTTGCCCAGTTCGGTTCGGATCTCGATGCCGCCACCCAGCGCCTGCTGAACCGCGGTGCCCGCCTGACCGAACTGCTGAAGCAGGGGCAGTTCTCGCCCATGCCGGTGGAAGAGCAGGTGGTCTCGATCTTTGCCGGCGTGAAGGGTTTTCTCGACCGTCTTCCGGTCAACCAGGTGGGGGCCTTCGAAAAGGCCCTGCTGGAGGAGGTCCGGGTCACCAAGCCGCAGATCCTGACGGCCATCCGCACCGAAAAAACCCTGTCGGACGCGACCAGCGCCGCCCTGACCGAAGTGCTGACGAATCTCGTCAAGCGCTTCGTCTGAGCTGAGACGAGCGGGGTTCCCCGATGCCCAGCCTCAAGGACCTGAAGAACCGGATCAATTCGGTCAAGTCCACGCAGAAGATCACCAAGGCCATGAAGATGGTCGCGGCGACCACGCTGCGGCGGGCGCCGGAAGCGGCGATCGCCGCCCGGCCCTATGCCACGCGCATGCAGCGGGTCCTGCGGTCGCTGGCGGCGGCGGTGCCGGCGGGTGACGGCGCGCCGGTGCTGTTGGGCGGGACCGGCAAGGACGAGATCCATCTGCTGGTGGTCGCGACGGCCGAGCGGGGCCTGTGCGGCGGCTTCAATTCGTCGATCGTGCGCCTGGCGCGCCAGCGCATCCACGAGCTTCAGGCGGCGGGCAAGACGGTCCGGATCCTGTGCATCGGGCGCAAGGGTCGCGACCAGCTGCGCCGGACCTATGCCAGCCTGATCATCGATACCATCGAGGTGGCCGGCGGCATCCGCAAGCAGGGCTTTCCCCTGGCGGCCAAGGTCGGCGAACGCCTGATCGCAATGTATGCGGCCGGCGAGTTCGACGTGGCGACCCTGTTCTTCTCGGAATTCAAGAGCGTGATCGCGCAGCTCCCGACGGCGCTGCAGTTGATTCCGGCGGCGCTCGACACCCAGGCTGTGCCGGCGGATGCCGGCCCCGACCTGGGCGGCGCGATCTATGAGTACGAGCCCGAAGAGGACGAAATCCTGGAGGCCCTGCTGCCGCGCAACATTGCGGTGCAGATCTTCGCAGCCCTGCTCGAGAATGCGGCCAGCGAAGAAGGCGCCCGGATGAGTGCCATGGACAATGCGACGCGCAATGCGGGTGACATGATCAACCGCTTGACGCTGGTCTATAACCGGTCGCGCCAGGCTGCGATCACCAAGGAACTGATCGAGATCATCTCGGGCGCTGAAGCGCTCTGAGCACGTTGAGAGAGGCGGAAATGGCGAACGGACGCATCACCCAGGTCATCGGCGCGGTTGTCGACGTCGAATTCGACGGCGCCCTGCCGGCGATCCTGAACGCGCTCGAACTCGATAATCATGGCAACCGCCTGGTCCTCGAGGTCGCCCAGCATATGGGCGAATCGAGCGTCCGGACGATCGCCATGGACTCGACCGACGGTCTGGTCCGGGGCATGCCGGTGACCGACACCGGGGCCCCGATCACCGTTCCGGTGGGTCCCGAAGTTCTGGGCCGCATCATCAACGTGATCGGCGAGCCGATCGACGAACGCGGCCCGATCGGCAATACCAAATGGGCGCCGATCCATGCCCCGTCGCCGCCTTTCATCGAGCAGTCGACCGAAGCCCAGGTCCTCGAGACCGGCATCAAGGTGGTCGACCTGCTGGCGCCCTATGCCCGCGGCGGCAAGATCGGCCTGTTCGGCGGCGCCGGCGTGGGCAAGACCGTGCTGATCATGGAACTGGTCAATAACATCGCCAAGGCCCATGGCGGTTTCTCGGTCTTCGCCGGTGTCGGCGAGCGAACCCGCGAGGGCAATGACCTCTATCACGAGTTCATCGAATCGGGCGTCATCAAGACCGACGGCCCAGGCTCCAAGGCGGCGCTGGTCTATGGCCAGATGAACGAGCCGCCGGGCGCCCGTGCCCGGGTCGCCCTGACCGGCCTGACCATGGCGGAATATTTCCGCGACCAGGAAGGGCAGGACGTGCTGCTCTTCATCGACAACATCTTCCGCTTCACCCAGGCCGGCTCGGAAGTGTCGGCGCTGCTCGGCCGCATTCCCTCGGCGGTGGGCTACCAGCCGACCCTGGCCACCGAAATGGGCAATCTGCAGGAGCGGATCACCACCACCTCCAAGGGCTCGATCACCTCGGTGCAGGCGATCTACGTGCCGGCCGATGATTTGACCGATCCGGCGCCGGCAACCTCCTTCGCCCATTTGGACGCGACCACCGTGCTGTCGCGCCAGATTGCCGAGCTTGGCATCTATCCGGCGGTGGACCCGCTCGACTCGACCTCGCGCATTCTCGATCCGCGGGTCGTGGGCGAGGAGCATTACGGCGTCGCCCGTCAGGTCCAGAGCATCCTGCAACAGTACAAGTCGCTGCAGGACATCATCGCCATCCTGGGCATGGACGAGCTGTCGGAAGAGGACAAGCTGGTGGTTGCCCGGGCCCGCAAGATCCAGCGCTTCCTGTCCCAGCCGTTCTTCGTCGCCGAAGTCTTCACCGGCTCGCCGGGCAAGCTGGTGGCCCTGGCCGATACCGTCAAGGGCTTCAAGGCGATCTGCGCCGGCGAATATGACCATCTGCCGGAATCGGCGTTCTACATGGTCGGGACCATCGAGGAAGCGGTCGAAAAGGCCAAGAAGATGGCCGCCGAGGCGGCCTGAGGCGGGATAGGACGATGGCCGACACGGTGCATTTCGAGCTGGTCTCGCCGGAACGACTGGCCTATTCGGCCGATGTCGAAATGGTGGTCGTTCCCGGGACCGAGGGGGACTTTGCCGTCCTTCCCGGCCATGCGCCGGTGATCTCCCTGGTGCGTACCGGGGTGATCGAGGTGTACGACCAGGGCAAGGTGGCCACGCGCATTTTCGTGCGCGGCGGCTTTGCCGAGGTGGCGCCGTCGGGCCTGACGGTGCTGGCCGAAGACACGCTCGACCTGGCCAATGTCGACCGCGCCGCCTTCGAGGCCAAGTTCAAGGACGTGCAAGCCGATATCGAGGCGGCGCCGGACGAGACGCACCGCCTGCGGGCCGAAGACCAACTGCAGAAGCTCCGCGAAATCGCCGATTCGCTGTAGGGGCGCGGCGCCGAATCATCGGCGCGGCGGCGGCCGTTTGCCACTGCCGGCCGCACTGATGGGCCGGCGGGCGCCGCCGGGTCGTTTGGCGCGCTCTCGCACGGGGGACCGACGGGGCTGCTAGAGCCGCTGTCAGGCGGCGGCCAGCGGGCCGTGGCGGCGATCCGGGACGGCTGCTGCTGCTATTGCGACGCTTCGATGACAGTGTTCTTGCTTGCGCCGCAATCACCTCCTAAATCTGACAGTCGAGTCGCACGGGGCTCTGCCGTGCTAGACTGTGCGGGCGTGGCCAGGGGTCAAAACATGGGTCATTGGTGCCTGGATGATATCGACTGGAGTGTGTTCGAGCCCGCAAAGGTCGATCCGACCGTGTTGCAGGCGGTCAAGGCGGCGTCTTTGGTCGAGGCCAACAGTGCGGACTATGTCACCTACCTGATCAATGTCTTTGCCGACGATCCGGAAGTCCACGGGGCCATCCGGCAATGGGGCGAGGACGAGATGATGCATGGCCGGGCCCTGGCGGCCTGGGCCCGGCATTGCGATCCGGCGTTCGATTTCGACGCTTGCCTGGCCCGGTTCCGCGCCGGCTACCAGTTGCCGCTCTATGCCCAAGCCTCGGTCCGGGGCTCCCGCTCTGGCGAGTGGCTCGCCCGCTGTGTCGTCGAGTGTGGCACGTCCAGCTATTACAGCGCGATCCGGGACGCCAGCGCAGAGCCGGTGCTGAAGGAGATCTGCCACCGCATCGCCGGCGACGAGTTCCGTCACTACAAGCTGTTCTTCGACAATCTGCAGCGCTATGCCCCGCTGGAGCGCCTGAGTCTGTTTGCCCGGGTCAAGGTCGCCTTGGGACGGGTTGCCGAAACCGATGACGACGAACTGTCCTTTGCCTATCATTGTGCCAACTACCCGCCCGAGCAGGCCTATGACCGGCGCCACTGCATGCGGGCCTATAGCCGGCGGGCCTACCCGCTGTACCGCTATGGCCACCTGGCGCGGGCTATCGCCATGATGATGAAGGCGATCGGGCTGGACCCCCAAAGCCGTCTGGCGGCGGTCACCCAGCGCGGAGCGTGGTGGCTGTGGGCCAAGCGGGTGCGCTGGCTGGAGCGGCAGGCGGCCTGAGCCGGGTCTATACGTGTCGGAACGACCCATCGTCAGACGGCAAGCCGGAATCCGTTTTGCCTGACGATGTTCTAGCCCGCCGGGCCGAGATCCGCGACCGTCAGGCGGCCGCGGGGGTCCTCGAGCGCGACGATCCAGAGATCGGGATCGCGCTTCAAGGCCCGCGCCAGGTGGTTGGCCAGGCCGGGCGCGTCGAGAAGGGCGCCGCCCGCCTCGCTCTGCCAGACCAGGTTGCCCGCACCGTCGCGCCCCCGGCCGAACAGCAATGTTCCGGCCGCGAAGCGATCGATCGCGACCAGCAGGTCACCGGCATCGGGATCGCCCCGGTGCAGCACGGCCACCGGGTGATCGGCGACGGCCAGCCGGCGCATCAGCGCCTGCACAACGAGCCGGGTGACGAGACGGGGAGCGGTGGGCATCATGTGGCCGCAACCATAGAACGGGGGATCGAGAATGGCGAGGGGATGGGGACGTCGTGCGCCGTGGTCGACCCTGATGGCTCTGGAGGCCACCAGCATTGCGGCCCTGGCGGTCGGGGGCCTGATCGCGGCGCCGGCGATCCCGGAGTGGTATGCCGGGCTGGCAAAGCCCGGTTGGACGCCGCCCGACTGGGTGTTCGGGCCGGTCTGGACCATCCTGTACCTGACCATGGCCTATGCCGCCTGGCGGGTCTGGGTGACGGCGCCGCCCAGCCTGCGCTGGCTCTATGCCTTGCAACTGGTCCTCAACATCCTCTGGACGCCTCTGTTCTTCGGCTTCCATCAGCCGGCCCTGGCCCTGGTCGACAATATCGTGCTGGTGGCGGCGGTGGCGGCGACCGGGTTTTTCTTCTGGCACCATGACCGGCTCGCCGGGCTGCTGTTCCTGCCCTACCTGGCCTGGACGGCCTATGCCGCCAGCCTGACCGCAGGGATCGTCGTGCTGGCGGCCTAGGGCCGGCGTTACCCGGCCAGCCGGGCCGCGATGCGGGCGACATGGGCGCCCTGGAAATGGGCGATCGCCCGCTCATTATCGCTCGGCTGCCGGCTGCCATCGGCGCCGGCGAGGGTGCTGGCACCATAGGGCGTGCCGCCGGTGATCTCGTCCATGCGGGTCAGGCGGGCTTCCGAATAGGGCACGCCGACAATCACCATGCCATGGTGCAGCAGGGTGGTATGGAACGAGGTGACGGTGGTCTCCTGGCCGCCATGCTGGGTGCCGGTCGAGACGAAGACGCTGCCGACCTTGCCGATCAGCGCGCCCTTGGCCCACAGGCCGCCGGTCTGGTCCAGAAAATTGCGCATCTGGGCGGTCATCATGCCGAAGCGGGTCGGCGTGCCGAAAATGATCGCGTCATAGTCGGCGAGTTCGCCCGGGCTGGCCACCGGCGCCGCCTGGTCGACCTTCATATGGGCCTGGCGCATGGTGTCGGCGTCCATCAGTTCAGCGACGCGCTTGACCGTCACCACGGTCCCCGGGACCGACCGGGCGCCCTCGGCCACCGCCCCGGCCAGGGCCTCGATATGGCCATAGCTTGAATGATACAGCACCAAAAGCTTGCTCATGATCATCTCCGTCGAAACAGGTCCCGAGCATGAGCCATAGCCATCAGATTGATAATATGCTCCTCTGGAACATTATTATTTTCATTATCGACATAATGATCTGGCGATGGACAAGTTTGGCGCGATGAGGCTGTACCGGCGGGTGGTCGAGCGGGGCAGCTTTTCTGCCGCTGCCCGTGATCTCGGCCTGTCCAATGCGGCGGCCAGCAAGCAGGTGGCGGCGCTTGAGGCGGCGCTCGGCAGTCGCCTGCTGAACCGGACCACGCGGCGCCTGGCGCCGACCGAAGCGGGCCGGGCCTATTACGAACGGGTGGTGCGGCTGCTCGACGATCTGGCCGAGATTGAAGACGCGGTCGGCCAGCTGGCGGCGGCGCCGCGGGGACGCCTGCGGGTCAATGCGCCGATGTCCTTCGGACTCAGCGACCTGGCGCCGCTGCTGCCGGCATTTCTGGAACGCTGCCCCGATATCGCCATCGACCTGGTGATGAATGATCGCCGGGTCGACCTGATCGAGGACGGCTTCGATGTCGCCCTGCGCATCGCGGCGGAACTCGACGATTCCAGCCTGCTCGCCCGGCGCATCGGCCAGGTGGGTCAGCTGCTCTGTGCGGCCCCGTCCTATCTGGACCGTCACGGTGCCCCCGCGACGCCGGCCGACCTGGCGGATCACGATTGCCTGCTCTACAGCCTGGCCCGGCCGCTGGACGAATTGCGTTTCGTCACTGCCGACGGCGGCGAGCAGCGGGTCAAGGTGCGCGGCCGTCTGCACGCCAATAATGGCGACGCCCTGCGGCCGGCCGCCGTGGCCGGGCTCGGCCTGTGGCCGACGCCCGATTTCCTGGCCGCGGAGGCGCTGGCCAGCGGCCGCCTGGTCAGCCTGTCCCTCGGGCCATGGCGGCTGCCGGACAGCATGCTGGTGGCGCTCTATGCCCCGGGTCATCACCTCAGCCCGAAGGTCAGGGTGTTCATCGACTATCTGGTCGAAACCTTGGGCAAAAGCTGCCGCGGCCGGACCGGCAGTTGAAGCCCGCCGACACTGGGCCCAGACTGGCACAATGAGGCGATCGCTGCTGCTCGGACTGACGGCGCTGCTCGGGGCGGGCGGCGGAGCGACCGCCTGGACCGCCACTCTGACCGTGTCCCTGACCGTCAATGCCGCCTGCCTGGTGGACGCCAACGACCTGATCTTCGGCACGGTCAATCCGCTATCCGGCAGCCCGACCGACGGCGCCGCCGCCCTGTCGGTGACCTGCACCAACACCACGCCCTATCAGGTCGCCCTGAACGCCGGCACGGGCAGCGGCGCCACCGTCGCCAGCCGCAAGATGAAGGGCCAGCTCCATCCCACCGCCGTGCTCGCCTACAGCCTGTATCGCGACAGTACGCGCACCCAGATCTGGGGACAGACCGCGCCGACCGATACCAAATCCGGAACCGGAACCGGCCTTCCCCAAAGTCTGACCGTCTATGGCCGGGTCTTTGCCGGACAGAACACGGTCCAGGTCGACAGCTACCGCGACACGGTTCAGGTGACCGTCACCTATTGAGCGGCGGCGGCGGCGTCGCCCGCTGCCGGCACCGAATCAATTTAACCGTCCTTTACCGGCTATTAACGATAGTTGCCCACACTCCGGGTTGCGGCAGGCACCCGCGCCTGCGCCTGTTTGGAGGTAGCATCATGATACGAAAGGCCCTGTTGGGCG
>JAJFJE010000098.1 GCA_021774355.1 Alphaproteobacteria bacterium | reverse complement strand
AGCCCGGAACGATGGTTGCCAGCACCTTGCCGGTCTCGTCGGTGTCGAAGCTCTGATGGGCGTAGGACAGTTCGATCCGGTCGAGGAAGCTGATTGCAGCACCGAAGGCGGTCAATTGATAGTCGTCGGTCTTGGCATAGGTCAGGAAAGCCGAGCCGCCGATCTGCTTGTCGGTGCCATAGCCCGAGGTCAGCGCCCAGGCGGCAAGGGCACCGCCGCCGGCCCCTTCGATGGTGCTGATGCCGCCGGTCATCAGCAGCTTGCCCGAGCCCAGCGGATTGTCGCTCAGAAGGCCATCAGCCCAGGCCGGTGTCACCGCCAGGGCCACCAGGCCAGCCGCAGCCGCCATCATCAAACGTCCCGATATCGTCGAACGCCCCGAAACCATCCCTCGCCCTCCTGTTATGGCCGGCCCGCCGGATTCAGCCGGGCCGGTTGCGCCTTTGCGACACTTATCCGAAAGAGTCTGGCGAAGGACTACGTCCGCGAGCAATATCGCCTGCATCAGAGGGCGCGATTTTGCATGAATTGCGGCTTTTTTTGCACGAATGACGGGTTACTCGGCCTTCCTACGGGTCCTTGGCAAGCCGGTCGCAGACTTGGGCAATGCTCGGAACGGCTGCGGGCAGGGCCGCGCCGATGCTGTCCGCGGCCTTGGACAGGGCGGGATTGGCAAACAGCAGAGCCTCGCCCATCGCCAGGGTGGCGTCGATCTGCGGGCCGGACAACGACCAACTCGTCGGAATGCTCTGCAGCTTCTGCCGGCAGGCTGAATCGGGGATGGCGTCGAACTCCACGCCCACGAAAAAGGCATGGGCGGCGAGGGCGCGGTAGCGTTCCGCGACCTCGGGCTGGTTTGCCGCCGCCGCCGCGGCGGCCAGGCCGTCGAACTCCGTCTGGATCAGGCCGCGGATCCGTTCGGCGGTGCTGAAGCTGGCCCGGTCGATCGACGACCCGATCGACGACAGCAGCATGTCCAATTCGCCCGGCGTGTCCGGCGCCTGATCCAGGGGGGACGGCGCCGCCGAGCGGGCGTCGATCATGACGAAGATCAGGTTACGGATCGCCCCCTTCTGGATTTCGGTGACGAAGGCGGGCGACACGCCCGTGGTGGTCAACAGCCGATAGGGTTCGGCAACCCCCAGATTGTCGCCGATGCCGCCATCAAGCAGATGAATATAGGCCTTGCTGCCATCGGCATAGGCGGCGGCAACACGGCCCCGCGCGGCCGCCGAGGGGTTGTTGTACCAGTTGGTCTTGGCGGCCAGGCCGACCCATTTGATGGCCCGCGGGCCGCCACAGGCGGGCCGGCCGTCGCCGTCCAGGGTCGAGTAGTTCGTCAAGGTCACCGGCGACAGGGCCACGGGAAAGGCAGCCGAGGCCGCGACGGCGGTGGCGATCGGCAGGCTGGTCAGATCGCTGCACAGCAGATCCATGGTGTATTGGGTGAAGGGGAACGGCACCCCCGCCACCATGTCGGCGGCGTTGAGGATCAGATAGGGACGGTGGGCGGGAGCCGGCAGGGGCGGCGCGTCGAGGAAATAGCCGAAACTGTTATGGTCGAACAGGGTATCGTCGAGATAGTCGATCAGCAGGTCGATCCGCTCCCGCGACGGTGTTGCCAGGCCGGCCAGCCCGACCGGATTGAGACCCGCCAGCAGCAGGGCCGACATGCCGTCGCGCCGCACGAAGTGATGCTCCAGCCGCTCCAGACCGGCGCTCCCCGCCATGGCGAAATAGGCTGCCGCCACGCTGCCGCCCGACACCGAGGAGATCAGGTCGACCTCGTCCGCCAGGCTGTCGCCGGCGGGCAGCGTGATCTTGTCCAGCCCACGCAATGCCGCAAGCGCGAGCGCGGTCGCCCGGGTCCCGCCGCCCGAGGCGGTCACGATCACCAGGGTTTCCGGCATGGCATCGTGGGGCGGCGGCGACGTCCAGCTGTAGCGCCGCTCCGGACTGGCCGCGGTCAAGGGCATATTGCGCACGGGATAGCTGCAGGCGGCCAGAATCGCTGAAAACCCGGCCACGACGGCAATCCGGGCGATTCGAGGGGTTGGCGCCGCCACCGCGGTCATACCGGCTCGGGCGGCTTGACTGCCACCAGGGTAATCTCCCGCAGGCTGCCGCTGGGCAGATCTTCCGTTTCCCAACGGTAATCCACCTGGCGCTTGCCGTTCACCGTTTCGAACAGATGGACGCCTGGCGGCAAGGTCAGCTGAAGCGGGGTCTTGCCGGCATTCTGGTCATAGACGCCGTCGACATAGATCAGGCGGTTTTTCGGCCCCAGAAGGGTAAAGAAGACCATGGCGCAGCCTCGCGAACCGATGGGCGTGTGCGACCCGCCCTTTCCCGGCCCGAGGGTATCCCGGCACCGAAAAATTGCAATGGCGTGAGCGGCCTCGCCGGCGCCGGGGCGGCCCCGCTTGTCACGCACGGCAGAACTGCTCGGGCACCCGCCCGTTAACACTGGAACCGGGGGGTGCCCTGGGCAATGATCGCGGCGCCGGCATGGCCGGCCATCCCGACACCTCCCGACCCGATCCCCGCGGGCCCCCGCGCCCCGGTCGCCCCCCGCCTCAGGATGTTCCATGGCCCGGTTCAAGCACATATACGGTAATGCCCACGCCCTCCTGGTGCTGACCACCCTGTTCTGGGGCGGCAACACCGTAGCCAGCCGGATGGCGGTCGGCGAGATCTCGCCCATGGGGCTGACCTGCCTGCGCTGGGTGATCGTCGGGCCGGTCGTGGTGCTGTTGTTCCGCCGTGCCCTGGTCGAGGCCTGGCCGACCATCCGCAGCCGGCCCTGGTTCATGATCGTCATGAGCGTGGTCGGCCTGACCGCCTTCAACGCCCTGTTCTACTTCGCGGCAAAATTCACCACCGGGGTCAACATCGCGATCATCTCGGGCATCATGCCCCTGATCATCCTGCTGGGCGCCGCCCTGTTCGAGGGTCACCGGGTCAGCCTGGTGGCGGCCGGCGGCATGGCCGCCGCCCTGGTCGGCGTGGCCCTGGTGGCAACCCATGGCGATCTTGGCACGTTGGGCGCCTTGTCGTTCAACCCCGGTGACCTGCTGATTATCACCGCCACCTTTCTCTATGCCGCCTATACGCTTGGCCTGCGCCACCGGCCGCGGGTCTCCGGCCTGGTGTTTTTTGCCGCCTGTGCCCCGATCGCCGCCCTCGCCTCGCTGCCCCTGCTCGGTCTCGAGGCGGCGGCCGGCCAGCTCTATTGGCCGACCCTCAAGGGCTGGGCGGTGCTCGCCTATATCGCCGTGTTTCCGTCGCTGCTGGCACCGATCTTCTTTGTCCGCGCGGTCGAACTGATCGGCGCCGGCCGGGCCAGCTATTACACAAATCTGCTGCCCATATTCGGGTCCGGCCTGGCGGTCCTCATTCTGGGCGAGAATTTCCACCTCTACCACGCCGTGGCCTTGCTGCTGGTGGCGGCGGGCATCGTTCTGGGCGAAGTCAAGCCCGCCGCCAAATGGCCCGGCGTGCCCAAGCCGTAACCGGGCTGGCGCAGCGCCTTGCGGGCGCTCAGCGCTGGCGCAGCCACTGGCCGAAGCGTTCCAGCGGCGTCTTGCGGGGCTTGGGGTGGTACATCGGCAGCGCCGCGATCAGGGGATCGTCGAACAGGCCGCTGGCGCCGATCCGCTCCGGCGCCAGGGGGTCCGCCTGGCCGGGAAAGGCGTCGATCAGCCGGTCGCCGTCGAATGCCCGCGGCTCCCACAGATCGTCGATACTGCGCAGCACATCGTCCCAGTCGGTCGGCCGGGTCCGATGCTGCCGGTAGGCCGGGATCGCGGTGACCCCGAGCCCGCCATAGAGGTCGGCGACCCGCAAGTCGAGTTCGCCGTCATCGGCGGTCGACAGGCGGATCGGCCCCGGCGGCCGGCCGCGCGGCGAAAAATAAAGGCAGGGAATGCCATAGCTCTCGGCGAAGACCAGGCCGTGCAGGCTGGTCGAAACGATTCGCTTGCAGGCCAGGATCTCGTCCAGGCGCTGGCGCAGCGCAGCCACCGAGACCGCCGTCACGGTATTTAGCAGCCGGATCGACCCGTGCAAAGACGGCGGCACCTCGTAGCGCCGGAACTTCGCCTTCGGATGGGCCTCGAAGGCGCGGTCCTCCAGGTCGGACAGGTGAATGATCACGCCCAGTTCGTAGCGCTTCTCGATCACCGGGCGATAGAAGCGCGGCAGCAGCCAGACCGGATCGCCATAGACCCCCCGGTTGAGGAACTCGGCCCCTTCGAGGATCTTTTCCGACAGGGGGCCGCGCGTTGCAGCCACCCGGTAGCGGGTCCGCGGCGGGATGTGGAACGGCTGGCGGTCCTTGCCCGCGCCGGGGTTGCGGTAGCGGGAGGCGCCCGACCCCCACACCGTGACCTCGCCACCGGTGAACAGGTTGGCAATGGTCCCGACCGCGCTGAGGCGCGGGACCCCGGCGTCGAAAAAGGCGTGCTCGACCGGCCGGCCGGACACCGCCGCGACCATGACCGGGCTCAACGCATCGCCCAGATTAAGGTGATCATCGGCCGTAGGCGCCGCACACCAGGTGACTTTCAGCGGCTCCATCGACTCCCGCCATGCCTGCTCTCGGCGCCCTAGTTAACACAGTGGCCACGGCACCGCATCGACAAAGCCGTCGACCGGATTGTGCGCCCGGTCACTGCGGAGCAGGCGCCGGTCTGCCAATGTCTGCCTCCCGGCCGCGGCGGACCACTGTCCCGGAGCGCCGGGGCGAGCGGTCTTTCCATGTTGTCGCGGCCGCGCTTCGCACTTGCCCGGACGGGGGGATGGCCGCCATCATCGGCCTGGCCGGTCGGTACCCAGCCGTACGGCACGTCACGGTTGTCCGGGAAATCCGCCGGACCAGGAGGAGAGTAACTTTTGCCGTTGCGCCCGCATTCACCCCAGGCCGCCGCGGCCGTGGCACCGGCAGCCGCGCGGCCGGCCCCAGAGGCGGCGCCGCCGGGGGCGGCTCACCGGCCGCTGCTGACCGGGGTCCGGATCGCCGTCGACGGTTACAATCTGGCGCTGCCCAAAGGCACCGGGGTCGCCACCTATGCCCGGACCCTCACCCATTGCCTGCACGCCCTGGGCGCCCAGGTGGATATCCTCTATGGCCGTCGCGTGGTGCTGGAGAAGGCGGCGGTCATGCGGGAGATCGCCTTCCTCGATCCCGAAGGGGTGTCGCCCAAGCGCTGGCGCCGCCGGCTGGGCCAGTGGCTGGGGGCGGCGACGGCGCCCTTCGGCCGCCGGGCCGAGCAGATCACCCTGGCGGGCGCGGTCGCCACCCGCGACATCGCCGCCACCCTGCCCTATTTCGACCGGATCATGGTGGTGCCCGACATGGTCCACACCGCGATGCGCCATTTCAGCCGGTGGGGCGCCTTTCTGAACGTCAGGGTTGCCCAGCCGCCGGCGATCATGCATTGGACCTATCCCCTGCCGATCCATCTGGTGGGCAGCCGCAACATCTACACCATTCACGACCTGGTGCCCCTGCGCCTGCCGTTCGCCACCCTGGACGACAAGGTCTATTACCACCGGCTGATCCGTGCCTGCGTGCAGCGGGCGGCCCATATCTGCACCATTTCGCAAAACTCGCGGAACGACATTCAGCACTTGTTCGGGCTCGGCGACGACCGCCTGACCGTCACCTACCAGGCCGTGTCCGACCGGGCACCGGGGACGGCGGCGGAACGGCAGGGCGCCCGGGACTGTGTCGAACAGGTCTATGGCTTCGACTGGCAAGGCTATTTCCTGTTCTTTGGCGCCATCGAGCCGAAAAAGAATGTCGGGCGGCTGCTTCAGGCGGCGCTCGACGCCCGCGCCCAGCGGCCCCTGATCATCGTCGGCGACGCCGCCTGGAAGGCCGCCGAGGAGGTCGGTTTCCTGGCCGATTACGAACGCGCGATCGCGGTGACCGGGGCACCCCGGCGGCTGCACAAATTCAGCTACCTGCCCGCTGCGCATCTGAATGCCCTGGTCCTGGGCGCCCGGGCGGTGCTGTTCCCGTCGCTCTATGAGGGCTTCGGCCTGCCGGTGCTGGAAGCGATGCAGATGGGCACGCCGGTCCTGACCTCGAGCGAGGGGGCCATGCCGGAAATCGCCGGCGACGCCGCCCTGCTGGTCGACCCCTATGATGTCGATGCCCTGGCGGCGGCGATCGGGCGCCTGGACCGGGACGACGGGCTGATTGCCGAACTGTCCCGGCGCGGGCCGGCACAGGCTGCGAAATTCGGCCTTACCCCCTATCTCGACCGCCTGGAGCGCCTATACACCCAGGTCCTGAACACAGATCCCGCGTAAAATGTGATAAAGCAGAGCCATGGCAAAGATCCTCCTGGACATTTCACGATTGGTCGGCCGCGACCCTGACCGGCCGCCGTCGGGGATCGACCGCATGGAATATGCCTATCTGTGCCACTTCCTGAAGCAGCCGCGCCAGCGCGTCGGATTTTTTGCCGTGCGCGGCAAAAGCTTCCGGCGGCTCACCTGGGAAGACGCCCATGCCCGGCGCGACGATATCGCCGCCAACTGGATCGACCGGGTCCATCCCGATCTCCATCGCCGGTTGCGCCGCTTCTCGCCGCTGATGGACCGTTTCGTCAAGGCCGGCGAACGCCTGATGGGCGAGCGGATCGAGCCGATCCCGGCGATCCGCGGCGGCGCCGTGTTCAAGCACGGCTCGCCCTCATCCATTCTGCTGTCGGTATCCCATGGCGGGATCGACAAGACCGAGCTGTGGGAGAATCTGAAACACCGGTTCAACGCCCGCCTGGCGGTCTATCTCCACGACCTCATCCCCTACCAGTATCCGGAATATGCCCGCTCGGGCGAAGACCGCCGCCATGCCGCCCGGCTGGAGACCATGGCCAACATATCGGACCTGGTCCTGACCAATTCCCATGTCACGGCGCGGGAATTCAAGGCCTTCTGCGCCGCGCGCGAACACACGCCGCCGCCGATCAAGGTTCTGCCCCTGGGGGTTGCCCCGCTGTACCGCAGCTTCGCGCCCGAATCCCACCAGGAAGCGGTCCCCTGGTTCATCATGATCGGGACCATCGAACCGCGGAAAAACCATAATCTGCTGCTGATCATCTGGCGCCGCCTGCGCGAGATCATGGGCGACAAGACGCCCAAGCTGATTCTGCTGGGCCGGCGCGGCTGGGAAATCGAAGCCACCGAACGGATTCTGGACCGCTGCACGGCCCTGCGCGACTGTGTGGTCGAGTTGCCCAGCCTGTCCGACGCCCAACTGGTCGAGCTTCTGCGGCGCGCCAGCGCCCTGCTGTTCCCGTCTTTCGTCGAAGGCTATGGCCTGCCCATCGCCGAGGCCCTGACCGTCGGCGTGCCCGTGATCTGCTCCGATATCCCGGCCTTTCACGAGGTGGGCGGAAATATTCCAGAGTTCATCGATCCCCTGGACGGTGCCAAATGGCTGTCCACCATCATCGACTATGCCTCGGGCACCTCGGCCACGCGAGCCGCCCAGCTGGAGCGCATCAAGCACTACCAGCCGCCATCGTGGGAGCGCCACTTCAGCATGCTGGAGGCCTGCCTGGCACGCCATTGCGGGCTCGACAGCCCGACCCTGCCGGCGGCACACACGCCGTCGTCGCTCCATGACGACGACGGTCCGATTCCTCTTGCATCCAATGATGCATGACCGGCCGTGACCATATATTCGGGGTCGCGAAACCGCCCCGATCAGACGCTGAAAACCGGCGATTGCCCGGATTTGGTCAAAAGATTCTGGCGATCGGCCGCGCCCGGTATGCTGCACCTGCGTAATTTCCTGTAAGATCCCGCCGCGCGACGACGGATCCAAATGCGCGTCGTCCGTTCGTGGAACCAATTCTGTAGCCGTCGACCAGCTGGAGCAGACCATGCCTGAGACCAAAAAATCATTGGCAAAAGTCGCTATCATATGCCCGTCCCTCGGCAAGAGTTGCGGCATCGCCCGCTACTCACATTACGTTTCCGTTTCGCTTCAGAAACTGGGGGTGGCGACAACACTGCTGCGCTCTTCGGCGGCGTTGTTTTCGGCCGAGGCCGAGGACGCTCCGTTCGACTTCATTTTTGTGCAGCATGAATATGGCCTGTTCGACAATCTTTCGCCTCTCGGGGTCGGCGAGACCACGGCCGGGCTGATCGGCAATATCGAGCGGTACCAGGTGGCCTATCCGAACGTCCGGTCGGCGATCATCATGCACACGGTGGTCCTGACCGACCACGTGCTGAACATCATGAACCAGTGCCTGTTCAGTTCGTCGATTCCGATTTTCAACCTGAACAGCCGCGGCTGCTTCCAGATGGGCATCCCGTTCCTGGAACACGGTGTGTTTGTCCACGCGCCGGCCGAGGGTGCCAAGACACCGGCACCGCGCCAGCGTGGCGGCGTCGGCCAGCGCCACGACCGGCCCACGGTCGGCAGTTTCGGCCTGCTCTCGCCCAACAAAAAGCCGACCCTGATCATCGATATCTGCGAACGGGCCCAGGCCAATTTCATCGGTAATTTCGCCACCACCAGCCGCAGCGCGGCGCGTGAACTGGGCGACTATGCGGAACGCCTGAAGGTTTCGGCGACCGTGTTTACCGATTTCTGCGACGAATCCGACCTGTTGGGGCGCCTCGCGCCGATGGATTTCGGCGTGGTGACGCAGGATCCCATCCCCCATTGGGCGACCAGCGGCTCGATCCGCTTCCTGTTCAACTTCGAGGTGCCGGTCCTGGTGCCCTATGGGCCGCAATTCGAGGATTGCGCCGAGGGCGTGATCTTCGCCCACCAGGACGAGATGCATTTCCGCATCGACGAATTATTCGCCAGCGCCGATGCCTATGAACGGGCGGCCGAGCGGTCGCGCGGCTTCGCCCGGAAATACGAGATGTCCAAGGTCTATGAGGAGCTGCTGGCGCTGCTTCGGGACAATCCGCCGTCGCGCCTGACGGCCTACCGGATGCGCAATTTCCGCGACCAGCGGCGCTCCCTGACCCTGGTCGACCTGATGCTGATCGGCAAGACAACCGAAGGGAAGAGCGAAGAAGCGGCCGAGCGCGAGATTGTCGATGCCTGCAGCCCCGATGGCGGGGCCGATGCCGAGTTGCACCGGGTCATCGACCAGCAATTCGTCGACAGCAAGGCCCTGACCTTCAGTGTCGCCTGCGAAGGCCTGGTGTCGCCCTATCTCGGTGCCGCCGACCGGCTGAGCCTGCTGACTTCCTGTGCCACCCTGCCGTCCAACCTCTACCAGGTGGAACGCTTCCTCAGCCATGACGACAGCCTGCCGCCGGTTACCCGGCGCGAGGCGCTGCGCGACATCCAGGGGATCCAGCGCGAATACCACGAAGTCGTCGCCAACCGGATCTTCTCGGCCAGCGTCACCGGCAAGCTGATGAAGCAACTGTTTCCGGCGAACTACAGCGCGGTCGGACGCGACGCGGTGCAGCAGTTCCGCCGGATCATGCAGGATTACATCGACCGCATCGGCTTCCGCGGCAGCAGCAATGCCGCGCCGATCCGGCTGTCGGTTCTGCTGAGCATTCCGGCGGCCAAGATGCTGTCCTACCTGGCCCGTGTCGGCGGCCTGACGGCCGCGGAAATCGTCGCCTTGGTCGCCGCCTGCGACCTGCCCAATGATATCTTCGACGATCGCCTGACCTGGGTCGAGGCCGCCGCCAAGCATCTGGCGGCAAACACCGATGCCGCCCTGTCGGCGGCAACCGGCAACCCGCACGAGTTCCACACGCGCTACCGCGCCTACAAGGCCGAGTTCGCGATGATGGGGACCGAGCAGTTCCTTTATTCGGCGCTGGCCCTGTTCTTCAAGAACTCGCCGCCGCGGCCCCGGGTTGCCGAGATCTGCGCGGCGATCGACGGCAAGACCCGGACCGAGGCCCTGATCCACCTGTCGCAACAGCCGGAAGCGACATTGTTCCAGAGCGCGGTGGTCGATCTCGACAGCGCCGCGACCCATGACGAGCTGCCCAAACCAATCCTGCTGAAAAAGATCATCGACGAGCTGTTCCTCAGCGAGGGCAGCACCTTCGACAGCGCGGTGGACGACCAGAATTTCTTCCAGACCTCCCGGTTCTGGCTGTTCGGATCGCTGAAGGGCACGCTGGTCAACGATCTGTTCAAGGACAAGAGCCATCTCGGCGCGCGGCTGACCGCGAAGCTCGCCACGGCCCGGCGCGACCCGCTGTGGCTGCCGGAGGAGTTGCTGACGCCCCTGCTCATGGCCCTGAACGGTCCCGATTCCGACGCCGCCCAGGCAATCCTGTTCGGCGACCTGGCCGAGCCGGACCTGCTCGCCCAGTTGCAGTCAGGGGCGATCCCGATCACCAATATGGTCGATCTCACCCTGGCGATCCGGGGCCATGAGGATGCGGCACTCAACATCCAGCCCGAGCCCTGGGCCAAGCTGGCCGCGATGATCCCGGCGCGGGCGCGGACCACGGCGGTCTCGTTCAAGCAGCCGGACCAGAATGCCAGGTCGATGCCAATCTTCGATCCGTCCTGGGTGGGCGACGCGGTCAGCGCCGGCTTGCCCGATCGGGTCTGGGCCAATACCTGGAATTCGATCTCGCGCTTCGCATCGGCCAAGGTCGTCGGGCCGTCGGAGTTCCGCAAGGTCTCGCCCTGGGTGATCGCCATGGACCAGGTGACGGACGAGGACGAATTCGACTTTGTCATCGTCCACAAGGGCCAGATCGATCTCATGCCAAGCTGGCTGAAAGAGGAAATTGCCAAGAAATGGCATCCTTATTTCGCCAATGAAGTTTTCATTGTCTTCAGCAAACAGACTGTTGCGCCGCTGTTCTTCGATGAAATCCATGTCCGGGTTGCCAAGGAACTGCTGCCCCATCGTCGCAAGAGCATCGGCAAGGGCCTGGGCAAGTTGCTGACCCGGTAATGCCGCGCCCCCCGGTGCCCACCGGGCACCGGGGGCGGCGCGGCCATGCTGCAGCCGGCTCGGCCGGCCGCAGGAAACCACCGGTCCGGCCGTTTCATCGCCGATGGGGCATGATGCCCCGCTGCTGACGGTCCCGGGACGAGGCTGACCATGTCGACCGACGCATTTGTTGCCGCCAACCGTTTTGGCCTTGGCGCCCGGCCAGGCGACTATGACAACCTGCGGCGCGATCCGCGTGGCGCCCTGCTGGCCCAGCTTTCCGTGCCCCCGCCGGTCGACCGCCTCCCCGATACGGCGGGCGCCCTGGCGATTGCCGCGTCGCGCCGGCCGGCGATGGCGCCCCAGGGCAAGGGGCAGGACCGGGCGGATCGCCCGGACAATCCGGTCCGGGCCCTGTACATGCGCGAAGTCGGCGCGCGCTTTCACCGGTGCGTGACCAGCGCCGCGCCCCTGCGCGAGCGGCTGGTCCAGTTCTGGTCGAACCATTTCACCGTGTCGATTGCGCGCAGCGGCGTGGTTCCCCTGGCCGGCGTATTCGAACGGGAAGCCATCGCACCCTTCGTCACCGGCCGCTTCGCCGACCTGCTGAAGGCGGCGGTGCTGCACCCGGCCATGCTGACCTATCTCGACCAGGCCCGCTCGGTGGGGCCGGACTCGGTGGTCGGCCAGCGCCGTGACATCGGCCTGAACGAGAATCTGGGACGGGAGATACTGGAACTCCACACCCTGGGGGTCGATGGCGGCTATGGCCAGCGCGACGTCATCGCCCTGGCCCAGATCCTCACCGGCTGGTCGGTGGTCGCGGGCGGCGGCCCCGATCCCAAGCAGTTCGGCTTCGACGACCGCCGGCATCAGCCCGGCGACAAGACCCTGCTGGGGACGACCGTCAGGGAAGCCGGACGTGGCGAAACCGACGCCGCCCTGGCCATGCTGGCGGCCCATCCGGCAACCGCCCGGCACCTGGCGACCAAGCTGGT
>JAJFJE010000097.1 GCA_021774355.1 Alphaproteobacteria bacterium | reverse complement strand
CAGGGACCAGGGATCGACCGCAGGATGTTCCGACAGGGTGGCCAGGGCATGGACCGCGTCGCCGACCTTGTCGTCGAAGCCGGTGGTCGCCGCCTGGCCCTCCGATGCTCCCGCGCCCCGCTGGTCGAGGCGCAGCACGGCATAGCCCGCCTGGGTCAGGTGATCGGCCAGCACGAGCAGCGGTCGATGACCGAAGCCTGTCTGATGGCGGTCGTGAACGCCGGAATCCTGGAGCAGCAGGATCGCGGGCGCCCGCACCGCCCCTTCGGGATAGCTCAGGTTCCCGGCCAGGACCACCCCGTCCTCGGCGACGACCTGGACGTCCTCGACCACATAGTCGAACTCTTCCGGCTCCTGCGGGCGATAGCCGGCGGTCACGGCCGATCCTGCCCGTAAAGGGTCTCGGCGCGGCTGACGAAGGCCGCCATCATGCGGTGCGTCGCATCCTCGAAGACGCCGCCGATCAGAGCCGCATAGATCCGGTTGCGGAAGGCGAAATCGAGCAGGAAATCGATCTGGCAGCCCGTCCCCTCGGGCTGGAACCGCCAATGATTATTGAGATGATGAAACGGTCCTTCGGTGAACACGACATCGATCTCGCCCGGCGGGTTGAGGGTAACGGCAGAGGTAAAGCGTTCGCGGAAGGCCTTGAAGCCGATCATCAGGTCGGCGACCACCCGGTGGCTGGTGCGGGTCCGCACCCGCGCCCCGACGCACCAGGGCAGGAATTCCGGATAGCGTTCGACGTCCGCCACCAGGGCGAACATCTGGTCGGGGCGATAGGGCAGGTGTTTGACTTCAGCGACGCGGGGCATGGTCGAGATGCCTAGCGCGAACCGGCGCTTTCGTCATCCCCGAATACGCGCGACATGATGGGTCCGGCGCAGCCCGCCGGCCCCGCCCTAATTCCCGTGACCGGCAAGCCGGGCATTGCGGGCGGCGCGCAGCCGGGCGAAATCATCGCCGGCCAGATAGGACGACCGGGTCAGGGGCGACGCCGCGACCATGAGAAAGCCCTTGGCCCGGGCCATGGTCGCGATGTCGGCGAATTCATCCGGGGTCCAGTAGCGGTCGATCGGAGCATGTTTTGGGGTGGGCTGCAGATATTGCCCGACAGTGATGAAATCAACCTCGGCCGAGCGCAGGTCGTCCATCACCTGGTAGATCTCCGGGCGGCTCTCGCCCAGGCCGACCATGATGCCGGACTTGGTGAAGATCGCCGGATCGAGCCGCCTGACCCGGCTCAGCAGGTTCAGGGAATGGAAGTAGCGGGCGCCGGGGCGGATCGTCGGATAGAGCCGCGGCACGGTTTCCAGATTGTGGTTATAAACATCCGGGCGGGCTTCAACGACGCGTTCCAAAGCCCCGTCCTTCCTCAGGAAATCCGGCGTCAGAATCTCGATGGTGGTGTTCGGCGCGGCGGCGCGGATGCGGCGGATGACCTCGACGAACTGGCCGGCACCGCCGTCCGGCAGATCGTCCCTGTCGACCGACGTGATGACCACATGCTCCAGACCCGTGGCGGCGACCGCTTCGGCCACATGGGCGGGCTCGTCCGGATCCGGGTGGCGCGGCATGCCGGTCTTGATGTTGCAGAAGGCGCAGGCCCGGGTGCAGGTATCCCCCAGGATCATCATCGTCGCGTGCTTCTTCTTCCAGCACTCGCCAATGTTGGGGCAGGCCGCCTCCTCGCAGACGGTGACCAGCTTGAGGTCGCGCATCAGCTTGCGGGTCTCGTTATATTCCTTGCTGGTCGGCGCCTTGACCCGCAGCCAGTCGGGCTTGGGCCGGCGGGCCTGGGGCGCCGCGGGCTCTGGTGCAGCCGGCTGGTCGGTGACGGTCATGGCATCCTCTAACGGGCCCAAGCGCTCTTCTGTCGGTGTGGGCGGCTGTGCCCACGACGCAATCCACCCTGGACCGCGTAATCTCTGGGTGGCTTCGCTTCGTCCGCAACGACAACAAGTCGAAACCGGGTCGCCCTAGATGTGGATGGCCCGGCCATAAGCGTCAAGCACCGACTCGTGCATCATCTCGGACAATGTCGGATGCGGGAACACCGTGTGCATCAGTTCCTGCTCGGTGGTCTCCAGCCCCATGGCGACGACAAAGCCCTGGATCAGCTCGGTCACTTCCGCGCCGACCAGATGGGCCCCCAGCAATTGTCCGGTCGCGGCATCGAACACCGTCTTGACCAGGCCCTGTTCCTCGCCCAGCGCGATCGCCTTGCCGTTGCCGGTAAAGGGGAAGCGGCCGACCTTGACCGCCCGCCCCGCCGCCTTGGCGCGCGCCTCGGTCAGGCCCACCGAAGCGATCTGGGGCTGGCAATAGGTGCAGCCGGGGATCTCGTCCTTGGTCATCGGGTGGGGCTTCAGGCCGGCGATCGCCTCGACGCAGATCACCCCTTCGTGCTCGGCCTTGTGGGCCAGCATGGGCGGTCCGGCGACATCGCCGATGGCATAGATCCCCGGCACATTGGTCCGGCCGAAGCCGTCGATCTTGATGCAGCCCTTTTCGGTCGCGACGCCCAGCGCCTCCAACCCGATATTCTCGATATTGCCGACCACGCCCACCGCAGCAATCACCCGATCGACCGTCAGTTCGGACTTGGCCCCCTTGGCGTCCTCGATGGTTGCGGTGACCGAGTCCGTGCCCTTCTTGAGGCCCAGGACCTTGGCCCCCGAGAGGATCTTCATGCCCTGCTTCTCGAACTGCTTGCGGGCAAAGGCGGCGATTTCCTCGTCCTCGACCGGCAGGATCTGGGGCAGCACCTCGACCACCGTCACCGCGGCGCCGAGCGTCCGGAAGAAGCTTGCAAACTCGATGCCGATGGCCCCGGAACCGACCACCAGCAGGGATTTCGGCATGGTCTCCGGGACCATGGCCTCGAAATAGGTCCAGACCAGCTTCCGGTCCGGCTCCAGCCCGGGCAGGACCCGCGGCCGGGCACCGGTGGCGACGATGATATGCCCGGCGGCGAAATCGCCGACCGGCTTGCCGTCCTTGGCCACCGTGATCTTGCCGGGCGCGGTCAGCCGGGCCTCGCCGTCGATCACCGTGACCTTGTTCTTCTTCAGCAGGAAGCCGACCCCGCCATTCAGCCGCTTGGAGACGCCCCGCGACCGGGCGACCACCTTGGCCAGGTCGAACGAGACCTCCTTGGCCGACAGGCCATAGGCCTCGGCATGGACCATGTTGTGATAGACCTCGGCGGAACGCAGCAGGGCCTTGGTCGGAATGCAGCCCCAATTGAGGCAGATCCCGCCCAGATGGGCGCGCTCCACCACGGCGGTCCTGAGACCGAGCTGGGCCGCCCGAATGGCCGCGACATAGCCCCCGGGGCCGCCGCCGATCACGATCACGTCGAAACTGTCGGCCATGATCGGCTCCTTACAGCAGCATGGTCATGGGGTCTTCGACCAGACCCTTGAAGGCGGCAAGAAAGGCAGCGCCCACGGCGCCGTCAACCACCCGGTGGTCGCAGGACAGGGTCGCGGTCATGACCGTCGCCACCGCCAGCGCGCCGTCCTTGACCACGGCGCGCTGCTCGCCCGCGCCGACCGCCAGGATGGCGCCGTGGGGCGGGTTGATCACCGCGGCAAATTCCTTGATCCCGAACATCCCGAGATTGGAAATCGAGAAGGTCCCGCCCTGAAACTCCTCGGGTTTCAACTTGCGGGCGCGCGCCTTCTCGGCCAGGGCCTTGGTCTCGGCGGCGATAGTCGCCAGGCCCTTGGTCTCGGCCTTGAACACGATCGGGGTAATCAGGCCGCCGTCGATCGCCACGGCCACGGCGATATCGGCATGGTGGTGCAGCAGGGTCGCCTCGTCGGTCCAGGAGGCATTGGCCGCGGGCACTTTTTTCAACGCCAAAGCAGAGGCCCGGACGATGAAGTCGTTGACCGAGATCTTGGCCGGCGACTTGCCGTTCAGCTCGGTCCGCAGGGCCAGCAACTTGTCCAGTTCCACGTCGACGGTGAGGTAGAAATGGGGCACGGTCTGCTTGGATTCGGTCAGGCGGCGGGCAATCGCCTTGCGCATGCCGTCATTGGGCACGGCGTCATAGCTGCCCGGCGGCACCAGGGGCGCGGTTGCTGCCGGCTTGGGCGGTGCGGCTTTCGCCGGGGTCGCCGCCGGGCCGGCGGCAACGGCCTTTTCGACATCGGCCTTGACGATCCGGCCGCGGGGACCCGAGCCGGCAACCGTCGCCAGATCGAGGCCCGCCTGCTCGGCGATGCGGCGGGCAAGCGGGCTGGCGAACAGCCGGGAACCAGCCGCCGGGGCGGCGGGAGCCGGCGGAACGGCCGCCCTGGCCGCTGCGGGCGGCGGCACTGCAGGCGCCGTCGGTGCGGGCGGGGCAGCCGCCGGCGCCGTGGCCGGCCGGGCCTCCGGGGCAACGATCCGGGCCGGGTCTTCGCCGTCCTCCGCGATCAGCGCGATGACCGTGTTGACGGCCACGCCCTCGGTTCCAGCCGCGACGAGGAGCTTGGCCAGGATGCCCTCGTCGACCGCCTCCACTTCCATGGTCGCCTTGTCGGTCTCGATCTCGGCGATCACGTCGCCGGACTTGATCTTCGATCCGGGCGCGACCAGCCACTTGGCCAGCTTGCCTTCGGTCATGGTCGGCGACAGCGCCGGCATCAGAAGTTCGATCGCCATGGGCTGGCTCCTTACGACCGGTAGAGCACGGCTTTGGCCGCACCCACCACTTCCGCCACCGTGGGCAGGGCCAGCTTTTCCAGATTGGCGGCATAGGGCATCGGCACGTCCTTGCCGGCGACCCGCAGGACCGGGGCGTCGAGCCAGTCGAAGCCCTGCTCCATGATCGACGCGGACAGTTCCGCGCCGATACCGCAGACCGGCCAGCCTTCCTCGATGGTGACGCAGCGATTGGTCTTCTGGACCGAGCGCAGGACCGTCTCGATGTCCAGCGGCCGCACCGAGCGCAGGTCGATCACTTCGGCTTCGATGCCCTCGCTCGCCAGGGCCTCGGCGGCGGCCAGGGCATAGGTCATGCCGATGGCGAAGGAGACCAGGGTGACGTCCTTGCCGGGCCGGGCGATCCGGGCCTTGCCGATGGGCAGCACGTAATCGGCCGTCGGGACCTCGAAGGACTTGCCGTAGAGGATCTCGTTTTCCAGGAAGATCACCGGGTTGGGATCGCGGATCGCCGCCTTCAGCAGGCCCTTGGCGTCGGCCGCGTCATAGGGCGCCACGACCTTCAGCCCCGGGCAATGGGCGTACCACGAGGCGTAGCACTGGCTGTGCTGGGCGCCGACCCGGGCGGCGGCCCCGTTGGGGCCACGGAAGACAATGGGACAGCCCATCTGACCGCCGGCCATATAGAGCGTCTTGGCCGCGGAATTGATGATGTGGTCGATCGCCTGCATGGCGAAGTTGAATGTCATGAACTCCACGATCGGGCGCAGGCCGCTGAGCGCGGCGCCGACGCCCAGCCCGGTAAATCCATATTCGGTGATCGGCGTGTCGATCACCCGGTCCGGCCCGAATTCCTCGAGCAGGCCCTGGCTGACCTTGTAGGCGCCCTGGTACTGGGCCACCTCCTCGCCCATCAGGAAGACTTCCGGCGTCGTCCGCATCTCCTCCGCCATGGCATCGCGCAGGGCCTCGCGCAGGGTCATGGTCACGGTCGGTCCGGCCGGCCGGTCGTCGGCATAGGCCGCCGGCGGCGGGCTGGCCGGGGCGGCGGGCACCGTCGCCTTGGGCGGCGCGGCGGGCTTGGGGGCGGGGACCGCGGCCTTGGGCGCAGCCACCGCGTCGGCCGCCGACTCGCCCTCGCCGGCGATCACGGCGATGGCGGTATTGACCTGGACATTATCGGTCCCGGCGGCGATCAGGATCTTGGCGAGGGTGCCCTCGTCGACCGCTTCGACCTCCATGGTCGCCTTGTCGGTCTCGATCTCGGCGATCACGTCGCCCGACTTGATAATGTCGCCCTCGGTCACCAGCCACTTGGTCAGCTTGCCTTCTGTCATGGTCGGCGACAGGGCCGGCATCAGAATTTCGGTTGCCATGGTGGTCCCCGTCTTAGCGCAGAATGTCGGTCATCAGTTCGCTCGGGTCCGGTTCCGGACTGGCCTGGGCGAACTCCGCGGCGTCGGCGACCTTCTGCTTGATCTCCTGGTCGATGGCCTTGAGAGCGGCCT
>JAJFJE010000096.1 GCA_021774355.1 Alphaproteobacteria bacterium | reverse complement strand
GCCCCTTCACCGTCATGGCCGGCCACCGTGCCGGCCATCCACGGGGACACCGGGCCCGCCACGGAGACGTGGATGACCGGGTCAAGCCCGGTCATGACGAAGGGGAGAAGACGCATGTGGCCGGATGCGGACGCGGGGCCGGCGAGGGCGCGGTGCCGGCGGGGGCGCCCCGCCCCTTCACCGTCATGGCCGGCCACCGTGCCGGCCATCCACGAGAACACCCTGCCCGCCGCGCTGGCGTGGGTGACCGGGACAAGCCCGGTCATGACGAGGGGGAAAGAAGGCCCCTCGCCCCTCCACCGTCATGGCCGGCCACCGTGCCGGCCATCCACGGGGACACCCTGCCCGCCGCACCGGCGTGGGTGACCGGGACAAGCCCGGTCATGACGACAGGGGGTGCGGAATGCCGGCTATTTCGGGCGGCGATCGACGACGCGCTTGGCCTTGCCGGCCGAGCGCTCGATCCCGCCGCAGTCGACCACCTGGACGACGGCGCTGATGCCGATATGGGTCTTGATCAGGTGGCGCAGATTGCCGGCGCAGGCAGCCTGCTCGGTCATGGTGGCATCGACCGGCTCGACCAGCACGGCGACCGCGTCAAGCGGACCCTCGCGGCTCAGGATGATCTGGTAATGAGGGGCAAGGCGCGGCTCGCGCAGCAGCAGTTCCTCGATCTGGGTCGGGAACACGTTGACCCCGCGAATGATCATCATGTCGTCCGAGCGGCCGGTGATCTTTTCGATCCGGCGCATCGAGCGGGCGGTGCCGGGCAGCAGGCGGGTCAGGTCCCGGGTCCGGTAGCGGATGGTCGGCATGCCCTGCTTGGTCAAGGAGGTGAATACCAGCTCGCCGAAGCTGCCGTCGGGCAGGAGTTCCCCGGTCGCCGGATCGACGATTTCGGGATAGAAATGGTCTTCCCAGATATGCAGGCCGTCCTTGGTCTCGACGCATTCATTGCCGACCCCCGGGCCGATCACCTCGGACAGGCCGTAAATATCGACGGCGTCGATGCCGGCGCGCTGCTCCAATTGCCGGCGCATCTCCTCGGTCCAGGGCTCGGCCCCGAAAATGCCGATGCGCAGCGAGGTCTGGCGCGGATCCATGCCCCGCCGGGTCATCTCCTCGATCACCGCCATCATGTAGCTTGGCGTAACCATGATGATATCGGGGCGGAAATCCTCGATCAGCTGGATCTGCTTTTCGGTCTGGCCGCCGGACATCGGGACCACGGTACAGCCCAGGCGTTCGGCGCCGTAATGGGCCCCCAGGCCGCCGGTGAACAGGCCATAGCCGTAGGAAACCTGAAGGATGTCGCCCGGGCGGCCGCCGCTGGCATAGATCGAACGGGCGACGCAGTCGGCCCAGATCCCGATATCGTCCCGGGTATAGCCGACCACCGTCGGCTTGCCGGTGGTGCCGCTCGAGGCATGGATGCGCACGATCTCGTTGCGCGGCACGGCAAACAACCCGAAGGGATAATTCTTGCGGTAGGTCTCCTTGCTGGCCAGTGGAAAGCGCCCCAGGTCCTTCAGATCCCTGAGATCGTCGGGATGGACCCCGGCCGCGTCGAACGATGCCCGGTAGTGCGCAACGTTACGATAGGCATGAGACAGCGACCATTTCAGGCGGTCCAACTGCAACGCCTCGATTTCGTCGCGGCTCGCGGTTTCAATCGGGTGAAGCCCGGCCTGCTGCATGTCTGTTCCCCCTTATGGTTGTTCGAGCAGCAGGGCGATGCCCTGCCCGACGCCGATGCACATGGTGCACAAGGCCCGTTCCAGCCTCTTGTTTTGCAATTCGATGGCGGCCGTCAGGGCCAGGCGGGCACCGCTCATGCCCAGCGGGTGGCCGAGCGCGATGGCCCCGCCATTGGGATTCACCTGGGGCGCATCGTCGGGCAGGCCGAGGGCGCGCAAGACCGCCAGGGCCTGGGCGGCAAAGGCCTCGTTCAGTTCAATGAGATCGAGCCGGTCGACGGTCAGGCCGGTGCGGGCCAGCAGCCTGATGGTGGCCGGCGCCGGCCCCATGCCCATCACCCGCGGCGCGACCCCGGCGACGGCGCCGGCGACGATCCGCGCCTTGGGGGTCAGGCCGTAGCGGCGGACGGCATCGCGCGACGCGACCAGCACCGCCGCCGCCCCGTCATTGACCCCTGAAGCGTTGCCCGCGGTGACGCTGCCGCCGGCCCGGAAGGGCGTCGGCAGGGCCGCCAGCGTGTCGAGGGTGGTTTCGGCGCGCGGGTGCTCGTCCCGCTCGACCAGGGTCACCGCGCCGCGTTTGCCGGAAACCGGCACAGCCACGATCTCGGCGGCGAAGCGGCCGGCAGCCATGGCGGCGGCCGCGCGCTGCTGGGAGCGCAGCGCAAAGGCGTCCTGGTCCGCCCGGCTGACGCCGTAATCCGCCGCCACGTTCTCGGCCGTCTCGGGCATCGAATCGATGCCGTATTGGCGTTTCATCACCGGGTTGACGAAACGCCAGCCGATGGTCGTGTCATAGACCGCATTGTCGCGGCTGAAGGCGGCCCCGGCCTTCGGCATGACGAAGGGGGCGCGGGTCATGCTCTCGACCCCCCCGGCGATATAGAGGTCGCCTTCGCCGGCCTTGATCGCCCGGGCGGCCATGGTGATGGCGTCGAGACCCGAGCCGCACAGGCGATTGACCGTGGTGCCCGGTACCGCGACGGGCAGGCCGGCCAGCAGCACCGCCATGCGGGCGACGTCGCGATTGTCCTCGCCCGCCTGGTTGGCGCAGCCGAGGATGACATCGTCGACCGCATCCCAGGCCACGCCGGGATTGCGCTCGACCAGGGCCTTGAGCGGAATGGCGGCCAGGTCGTCGGCGCGCACCGTCGCCAGGGCGCCGCCGAAGCGGCCGATGGGGGTACGCACGCCGTCGCAAAGATAGGCGTCAGTCATGACTGGGGCTCCTCGGGCAGGACGCGGTCCTTGCGGGCGGCGGAATGGCCCCGGAACAGGGCGATGATGCGGCCGTCGCCACCGCGGACGGTCACGTCATAGGTCCCCAGGCGGCCGACCAGGGCGGTCTCCCGCGCCTCGGCCGTCAGGGTTTCGCCGGACCGGCCGGGGGCGAGATAGCGGATCGTGCAATCCTGGCCCACCGTCGCCACGTTGCGGGAATTGCAGGCAATGGCGAAGGCGCTGTCGGCCAGGGCGAAGATCATGCCGCCATGGGCCGTTCCGTGGCCGTTCAGCATGTCGGGCCTGACCACCATGGCCATCCGGGCATAGCCCGGTTCGACGGCCTGCAGCACCATGCCCAGGCTGCGGCTGGCGCCGTCCCCCGACAACAGGACGGCGGCGCAGGCCTGGGCCAGATCCCGGTCATCCGACATGGGCAAAGCCCCGGCCGCTCAGCCCCGCCCGGCGCAGGGCGACGGACGCGCGGTAGCGGTCCTCGCCATAGGCCTGGGCCAGATGGTCGAGGACCGTGACCACCCGGGCAAGGCCGATCCGCTCGGCCCAGGCCAGCGGCCCCAGCGGATAATTGGTACCCAGGCGCATGGCCTGGTCGATATCGGCGGCCGAGGCGACCCGATGCAGCCAGGTCTCCGCCGCCTCGTTGGCGAGCATGGCAACGGTGCGCATGACCGCCAGGCCCGGGCAATCATCCAGCCGGCTGACGGCGATCCCGGCCGCCTGGAACAGGCCGGCGACGGTCGGGGCGAAAGGCGCCGGGGCCTGGTCGGGGAACGCCACCGCCAGGCGCGACGCCTTGGCATAGTCGAGCGCCAGGTCGAAGACGGGGACGCCGCGGGCGGTGGCGCAGCGGCCGTCGGTCAAGGCCAGGGGCACGCCGTCGACCAGCAACCGGCCCGCGCCCGGCTCGCGAATGACCGCCAGGCCCGCCGCTTCGAGACGGTCCGCCAGGGCAGCCGCAGGGCCCAAATCGCCCTGCACGGCGATCTGCCGGGGCGGCGGGGCGGCCGCCATCGTCTCGGCCACGGGGACGGCGGCATCGCCGTAGTGGTAAAAGCCCCGTCCGCTCTTGCGGCCCAGGCGGCCGGCCTCGACCAGTTCGCGCTGCACGCCCGACGGTGCGAAACGCGGGTCGCCGAAAAACGCCTGATGGACGGCGCAGGTTACGGCATAGTTGACGTCCTGGCCGATCAGATCGGTCAGTTCGAATGGCCCCATGCGAAAGCCGCCGGCCTCGCGCAGCAGGGCGTCGATGGTCGCCGGGGTGCCGGCTCCCTCCTGGAGCAGGCGCAGGCCTTCCGCATAGAACGGCCGGGCCACCCGGTTGACGATGAAACCGGGAGTCGAGCGGACCGCCACCGGGCTCTTGCCCCAGGCGGCGGCCGTGGCCATCAGGCGGTCCGCGATTGTCGGATCGGTGGCCAGGCCGCTGACCACTTCGACCAGGGGCATGACCTGGGCGGGGTTGAAGAAATGCAGTCCGGCGCAGCGCCCCGGCAGGCGCAGCGCCGCGGCGATCGCCGTCACCGACAGGGACGACGTGTTGGTCGCCAGGATCGCATCATCCGCCACCACGGCTTCGAGGCCCT
>JAJFJE010000095.1 GCA_021774355.1 Alphaproteobacteria bacterium | reverse complement strand
GGGGCAGCGCAAGACGGCTCCAGCCCCGGTCCGAGGCGCCATGACGGGCGACCGGACCTTCGAGCACCGGCTGGGCGGGCTGGATTTCCTGCTGGCACGCGGCGCCGAGACCTATCCCGACCGGGTGGTGATCGACGACCGCCTGAACGGGCTGTGCCTGACCTATGGCGCGCTGCGCGAGCGGGCGATCCGGCTGGCGCACGCGCTGCGCGGCCTGGGGATCGGCGGCGGCGACCGGGTCGCCTATGCCTTCTACAACGAGCATGCCTCGATCGAGGCGCTGTTCGCCTGTTCCATGCTGGGCGCCATCGCGGTGCCCCTGAATACCCGACTCAACCCCAAGGAAGCGGCGCCCTATCTCGCCGCCCAGGGCTGCCGCCTGTTTCTCGCCCGCACCGACCTGGCCGGGCTGGCGGCGGGCAGCGGGATCACCCCGGTGATCATTCGCGGCGCGCCCGCCGATCTCGGTCCGGGCGTGGCGGTCCTCGACTACGAAGCCCTGCTGGCCGGGGCAAGCGGCGCGCCCATGCCGCCCGGGGCGCGCTGGGAAGACCCCTATATGTTCGCCATGACCGGCGGCACCACCGGCGGGTCCAAGGCGGTGGCGTGGACCCATGGCGGCTCGATGTTCGACATCCTGACGGTGATCGCCCATCTTGGCATCCGGCGCGGCTTCAGCACCATCTGCCTGGCCCCCACCTACCACGCCGCCGGGCTGGGCTGGGCCTTCATGCCGTCGTTCTGGCAAGGCGGACGGATCATCTTCCCGGCCAGCCCCTCGTTCTCGCCGGTCGCCGTCCACCACACCGTGGCGGCCGACCAGGTCGATTATCTGTTCATGGTTCCGGCGATGATCGGCCCGCTGCGACGCAGTTGGGACGGCACCCCCCATCACGGGGTGAAGTCGGTCTGCATCGCCTCGGCCCCGACCCCGGAAGTTCAGCGCCGCCAGTTGGTCGAAATGTTCCCGGCGGCCGATATCGTGATCGCCTATGGCATGACCGAGTCCTTCTCGGTCAGCGTGCAGACTCCGGCCGACCTGCTGGCCTATCCGGCAAGCGTGGGCGAGCCCGCCATGTGTTCCCGGGTGCGGATCGTCGATGATGACGGCCGGCCCCTGCCCGCCGGCAGCACCGGCCAGATCGTCACCCGGACCCTCGCCATGGGCCTCGGCTACAACAATGATCCGGTCAACACGGCGGCCACCTTCAAGCCCTGTACCGACGACCCCGAGGGGCTGGACTGGATCTTCACGGGCGATGTCGGCCGGCTCGATCCGGACGGCCGGGTGACCATCGTCGACCGTTCCAAGGACATCGTCATCTCCGGCGGCGAGAATGTCCCGACCGTCGAGGTCGAGACCGTGCTCATGTCCGGCCCCGGCATCCGCGAATGCGCGGTGGTCGGCCTGCCCGATGCCACCTGGGGCGAACGGGTCTGTGCCGTGGTGGTCTGCGATGGCGGGCCGGAGGGCGACGCCGAACGCGCCCGCAGCCTGCTCGCCCTGTGTCGCGACCGCCTGGCCCGTTACAAGGTGCCCAAGCAATTCTGCTTCATCGACGCCTTGCCCCGCAGCGCTTTCGGCAAGGTCCTCAAGCGTGATCTTAAGAATTACACCTTCGAGCGACTTTACGAGACGGCGGCGCTGGACTGAGCGGCCGCCAGACCGGCGCCACGGCGCCGGCACCACGCCATTATGCCGGGGCCGCGACCAAGGCCGCCCGGTCAGGAAAGGGTCAGTGATGAACTACCAGCGGTACACGGCGATCAAGGCGGAACGGGCGGGAACCATCCTGACCCTGACCCTCAACCGGCCGGATAAGTTGAATGCCACCGACGCCGTCCTGCATGAAGAATTGTCGCGCATCTTCGACGATGTCGGCGCCGACCCGGCGGTCGAGGTGGTGATCCTGACCGGTGCCGGCAAGGCTTTCTGCGCCGGCGGCGACACCACCTGGATGCAGGCCATGATCGACGACCAGGCGACCTGGCGGAAAACCGTGACCGAGGCCAAGCGGATCGTGTTCGGCCTGCTCGACCTGGAGAAGCCGATCATCGCCAAGCTGAACGGCAGCGCGGTCGGCCTGGGCGCCACCATCGCGCTTTATTGCGACGTCATCTTCGCCTCGGACCGGGCCAAGATCGGCGACCCCCACGTCAATGTCGGCTTCGTTGCGGGCGATGGCGGCTCGGCCATCTGGCCGCAGCTGGTCGGCTATGCCCGGGCCAAGGAAATGCTGATGACCGGCGACCTGATCAGTGCCCAGCGGGCATCGGAGATCGGCCTGATCAATCATTGCGTGCCCCATGACGAACTGGACGGGCGGGTCGAGGCCTTTGCCGCGCGCCTGGCCGAGGGGCCGATCCGGGCCATCCAATGGACCAAGATGGCGGTCAATGCCCCGCTGCGGCAGATCGTTGCCGCCAATCTCGAACTGTCCCTGGCCCTGGAGGGCCTGTCCAACCAGTCGGCCGAGCACCAGGAAGGGGTCAGCGCCTTCAACGAAAAGCGTGCGCCCCGCTTCGGCGGCGCCTGACCGGCACAACGGATCGCCCATGTTCCATGACGGCCTGACCACCGACAGCATCCTGCGAGCCACCGCCGCCGCGCGACCGGACCATATCGCCATCGAACAGGGCGCGCTTCGCCTCACCTATCGCCAGCTGGACGAGGCCGTCGACCGCCTGGCCGCCCATCTTCACCAGGCGGGCCTGGCCCGGGGCGACCGGATCGCCTATCTCTTCGCCAACCAGTGGGAGATCCTGGCCGCCTACCACGCAATCGGGCGTCTGGGGGCTGTGGTGGTGTCGCTGAACTATCGCCTGACGCCGGCCGAGCTTGACTACCAGCTCAGCCGCACCACCGCCCGGGCACTGCTTTACGATGAAAGTTTCGGGCCGGCGCTGGCGGAACTGCCCGCAAGCCTGCGCGCGAGCATCTATCTGATATCCGCCGGCGCGCCGGCGGACGGGCCCCCGCCGCAGGCGACCATGGCCGGGATCATGGCCGGGCCGCGTGGCCCGGTGCCCGACGCCGCGGTCCGGGGAGCCGACGATAGCGGTATCTGGTTCACTTCGGGCACCACCGGCCGGCCCAAGGGGGCGATCGTCCGCCATGCGTCGTCGGTGGCGTCTGCCGAGGTCACCGCCCAGGTCTGCCGGGTCACCGAGCGGTGCCGCTTTCTGGCCACGGCGCCGATGTTCCATCGCGGTGCCATGGAGGACATGCATCTGGCGGTCACCATGGTCGGCGGCACCCATGTCCTGCTGCCGCGCTTCCAGGCCCGCCGCGCCCTGGAGATGATCGAAAGCGAACGCATCAGCCACGCCTTCATCGTGCCCACCATGGCCCGCATGATGGTCGACGAGCCAGGCTGCGAGCAGTTCGACCTGGGCTCCATGGAGCGCTGGATTTCCGCCTCGGCGCCGTTTCCGGCGGAACTTGCCGCCCGGGTGCGACAGCGCCTGCGGCTGGCCGAGAATGTGGTGATGGATGTCTATGGCATCACCGAATCCCTGCTCAACACCCATTGCCAGCCCGCCGAGAAGCTGGCCCGGCCGACATCGGTCGGACGTCCCGTGCCCAAGATGCAGCTCCGCATCGTCGACGCCGCCGACCGGCCGCTGGCGGCGGGCGAGGTGGGCGAGATCGTCACCGCGGGGCCGACCACGTTCCGCAGCTATCTGAGCGACGCCGAGGCCTTCCGGGCGGCGGTCTTCAGCGCCGAGGGCCGTACCTGGTACCGCACCGGCGACGTCGGCTATCTGGACCGCGACGGCTTCCTGCACATTGTCGACCGCAAGAAGGACATGATCATCACCGGCGGCGAAAACGTCTATTGCGTCGAGGTCGAGGCGGCGATCGCTACCCATCCCGGGGTCGCCGAGGTCGCCGTGGTCGGCTGGCCGGACGAGGTCTGGGGCGAGCGGGTGGTGGCCGTGGTGGTGGCCCGCCCCGGGGTCGCCCTGGCGGCGGCCGAGATCACCGCCTGGTGCGCGACCATCGCGCCCTACAAGCGCCCGCGCGAGATCCGCTTTGTCGACGCCCTGGCGCGCAATTCCTTCGGCAAGATCCAGAAGGCGGTGCTGCGCCGCCCCCCGCAATGAGCGGCGGGATCACGGCCGGCGCAGGGCCAGGGCGGCGGCCCGCGCAGAAAACGGCGCGGCCGGGGGTGTCGGGCGCCGGGTGGCGCGGGAAAAGCACACCAGCACGGTTTCGGCGACGGCCACGCAGGCGCCCCGGTGGAACAGCCCCTGGGTCACGGTGAACGAGGTCTTGCCGACCCGGGCGACGCCCGTGCCGATGTCGATGCGGCCCGGCGGGAACAACTCCTTCATCAGGTCGATGGCGGTGCGCACCACCATGGCGGCACTGTCGAGACCGGGGCCGATCAAGCCCAGCTCGGTGCAGAAGATCAGCCGTGCCGTATCGCAATAGGTAACATAGGATGCGGTGTTGATATGGCCCAGAAGATCGGAATCGCCGAACCGCAACGTGTCTTCCGTCCAGTGGGGATAGGTGCCGGCGACGGTCAGCCAGGCCTCGACCATTGCATATCCTTTCGCGTGCTGTCCGCCATCACTCTAGGAGCCTGCCCATGACCATCGCGATCGGCGCCAGCCGCACCGACAGCCTGGTGGTCGGCCCGGATCACCTGGCCTCCGCCATGGGCAATGACGGGGTCGATGTCCTGGCCACACCCAAGCTGGTGCTGTTTGCCGAGAACACCAGCCACCAGCTGATCCTGCCCCATCTGGCACCGGGCCAGGCGACGGTCGGCAGCCATCTGGATCTGCGCCATCTCAAGGCGACGCCGCTCGGCATGCGGATCTGGATCACGGCGACATTGCGCGAAGCCGAGCGCCGCCGCCGCCTGTTCGAGATCGCGGCCCATGACGAAGAGGGGGCGATCCTGTCCGGGTTTCACGAACGCTTCGTCGTGGAACTCGAACGGTTTCTGGCCCAGAGCCACCGCCGGCAGTCATGAGGGGCGGTCTGGCACCGTCGGCGTCGGTGGCAGGGTGCCGCGCCATTTCACCCAGTTGAACACGGTGCGGCACTGCCCGCATCTGAACATTACCTCCGACACGCTGCTGCCGAACAGCGACACCATGGTCAGCGCCTCGCTGGCGCAATGGGGGCAGCGCACGCCGGCAAAGTCCCGGTCGCCGCTCACCGGAGAACGGCTCCCGGATCTTTCAGCCGGATGATCTCGAACAGGCGTTGGGGCATGGTCCCGGCGCGCCGCCGCTGCGGATCCCAGCCGTCAAGGGAGGCCGGCGGCCCGTCGCCCGCCGACGCCCCGCCCAGGCTGTTCAGGACCTCGGCGCGGTAGGACTGGCACAGGGTCGACAGGGGCAAGTCGCGCTGCCCCGCGGCCTGGAGCAGGTCGTCCTCCTGCGCGCGGAACCAGGCCAGCGCGGCGGGCAAGCGGGCGGCCAGGGCCGCGCCATAGCGGCGGTTGCCGGTCTCGGTGAAGATCGACTGCCAGCCCTGGCAATATTTCAGGTGAAAGTAGGATTCTTCGCCGATCTTGCGGATCAGGCCGGCCAGCGGCCGGTCCGGGTGGCCGAGGAAGCCCGAGGCGAAGGTCCACATGGCCAGTTCGGCCAGATAGACCGTGGCAATGAAATCCTCCCAGTCCTCGGGCGGACGGTCCAGCAGGTTCATCGAGCAGAAGGCGGCCGGCTGGGCCCGCCGTTCCAGCCCGTCATAGTCGCAGCCCAGATTGACCAGATAGAGATAGAGCGCGCGGGTATGGCCGAAGGTGGCGGTCGCCATGCCCAGCAGGGCGGCAAAATCCGGCAGCGAGCGGCCATTATGGACGCAAGTGGTATACCAGTTGGCCAGCACCAGCTTGCTGTCCGCCAGGGCCAGAAGATCGTTCCTCAGCGCTTCGCCAAGCGCATCCTTGTCCGGGGTGGTCATTCACATCTCCCTGATCTTGCCGCGGGCGCCCCGTTCGGTGACCGAGATGAAGGCCTCGGTCGGGACCACGCACATTTCCTTCCAGGGCAACTGGTCATAGACGTACCAGGCCCGCACCTGGGCCAGGTCGTCGTTGGGCGCCTCGATGCTGCCGACATGGGCGAGCACGTCTTCCGAGGTCGCCCGGGCAAAGACCTCGTAGAACTTCGTCGCAGGGCCGCCCAGTTCGGCGCGACCGATGTGCTTCGGCTTCATATCTGTATTCCGCTGGTTCGCATCAGGGCCTTGGCCTCGGCATCGACCATGTCGCGCGACCAGGGCAGGAAGAACCCGGCATCGACCACCACCCGGCTGACCCCCGGAAGCGCAGTGACGCACTGCTCGATCGCTTCCCGCAACAGGGTGACGCCGGGGCAGCCGAGACAGGGAATGCACAGTTGGACCTGCACCACCCCGCCATCGTCGATGGCGATGTCGCGCAGCATCCCCATGCGCCGCAGGCTGACCGGAACATGGGGGTCCTCGACGGTTTCAAGGGCCTCGCGCACCGCGTCCACGGTCACCACAGGTCGGCTCCCCAGTGATCTTCCTGCAGGCGCTGGAAGCCCGAGACCTTGGTCGGCCCGCCCTTCTTCCACTGGGCGAACTGCGCCTCCCAGGTGCACGGGGTGTCGCTCCACTTGCCGGTTTCCTCGTCGAGAAGGATGGGCACCTGGTAATCGAGCACATAACGGCCGAGCGCGGGCTCGAAATGGGCCGGCACGCGGATCCCGACCGATTCGCAGAAGGGCACGACTTCGGCCAGCCAGCGCTGGCGCAGCTCGTCGTTGCTCTGGCCGCGGATCTTGTAGGTCAGCTGGTCGACCCGTTTCTTCATGTGATCGGGGGTGCCGAACCACATCACCGCGTTGGGGAACACGAAGTCGATGGCCTCCTGGACCCGCTGCCGGGTCTCCGCCGAGTGGTTCCAGTAGAAGCGCGTCCAGCGCTCGCCATGGGCAACGTGGAACTTCTCCTCGAAATTGACCTTGCGCAGCGACCGGGCATAGGGGCCGAACGAGCATGCCTCCTCCAGGTCGCGGGTCGTGGTGTAACCGGCCCGGTCGCCCAGCAGCATGTAGACCACGCACTGGATGTAGTCCTTGATCTCGTGCTGGGTGAGATAGAAGGTGCGGAACTCGGTCGGGTCGCGCTCGAAGATCAGCTGGTTGGTGTTGTAGCCGAAATCCTCGAGCATGCGGTACATCACCTGGGCATGGCCCAGTTCGTCCTGCATCGCCGAGGCGACCGCCATCTTGGTCTCCAGCGTCGGCGCCATCAGCAGCGGCGTGTAGTACATGGTGATGGTCGACAATTCGAGGTCGGCGGCGATCAGCATGGTCTGGACCAGGACGTCGCGATAGCGCGCGGTCATCTCGGTTTCGCTTTCCAGCTTGTAGCCGCTCTTCACCCGCACCTGGAGGGCGATTTCGTGGTCGGCCGCGCCGCCAACCGGCGCGGCCGGGCGTTCCTTGTGGCTTACGGCCTGACGGCTTTCCATGTCCGGACCCTTCATGCTTGATAACAAACTGACTGACCAGTATTGTGATTGGGCCGGCTGTCGCTGTCAATGGCGGGCGTGACCTGGCCGCAGCCGGCGGCGGCACCGGGGGAATGGAAGGCAGGGGATGGGCGACCAGGAACAGCAGGCAAGGGTCCTGACGGAAACCATGGGCGGGGTGCGGCTGGTGACCCTCAACGACCACACCAACCGCAATCCGATTTCGGATCCGGCAATGATCGAGGCGCTGTTGACGGCGCTCGACCAGGCCAACCGGGACGATACGGTCTCGGTGCTGGTTCTGACCGCGAACGGCAGCGCCTTTTCGGCCGGCGGCGACATCAAGGCGATGCGCGACCGCACCGGGCTGTCGGGGGGGACGCCGATGCAGGTGGCGCAGAACTACCGGCGCAGCATCCAGCAATTGCCCCTGGCCCTCAACGCCATGGACATTCCCACCATTGCCGCGGTCAACGGGCCGGCCATCGGCGCCGGCTGCGATCTGGCCCTGATGTGCGATATCCGGATCGCCTCGGCCAAGGCCCGGTTCGGCGAGACTTTCGTCACTCTGGGCATCATCCCGGGCGATGGCGGGGCCTGGTTCCTGCCCCGCCTGGTCGGCCTGGAAAAGGCCGCCGAATTGATCCTCACCGGGCGGATCATCGACGCCGACGAGGCCCTGCGCTGCGGCATGGTGCTCAAGGTGGTCGAACCGGAGGCCCTGCTGGACGAGGCTCTCGGCCTGGCCCGGGCGATGGCCGAGAAGCCGCGCGGGGCGTTGCGTCTTGCCAAGCTCCTGCTCCGCCACAGCATGACCATGGGGCTGCCGGCCTTTCTCGACCTCAGCGCCGCCTTCCAGGCCCTCGCCCATCACACCGACGATCACATCAAGGCGATCGAGGCCCATTTCGCGGCCCGCGCCGAACCCCCGCAGAGCCGTTAACACGCAGCGCGGTCAAGGCCATAGGGACGCGGCGGCGATGTCCTCGCCTATTCCCTCGGGCGGGGAATTCGCCGATGATCGGCGCCACCCGCCCGGTGCCCCGCGGCTGCCGCCGGCGGCAGAGATTCGGATCACGCCATGACCAAGCGCAAGCCTGTTTCCAATGCCGAGAGGCGGTCGTCGAGCATCGAGGCGCTGCTCAACGCCGCCCAGCACCTGTTCGTCACCCAGCGCTTCAATACCACCACCATCGACCAGATCGCCGAGCGGGCGGGCCTCAGCAAGGGCGCCGTCTATTTCTATTTCCGGGACAAGATCAATGTTCTGCTGACCCTGCTCGAACGGGTCGAAAGCGAGATCTACGAGCCTGTCTTTGCCATGCTGCGCGACGACAGCCTGCCCGCCCAGGAGCGCCTGGTCCGCTTCATTCACCAATTGTC
>JAJFJE010000094.1 GCA_021774355.1 Alphaproteobacteria bacterium | reverse complement strand
GCTGCAGCTTGCCAAGCAGCGCTTCGGCCGCGGCCTTCACGCCGTGACCACCCTGGACGCGGTGTTGCGCAGCGTCCTCGCAAGGCGCAACACCAACATGGCGATCCTGACCATCGCTTTGGTCCTGGGACAAGGCGTCATTGGCTTCTATATGATCACGGCCTGGCAGGCCCTGACCGTGTTCTGGCACGTGCTGCGGACCCTGACCGTCCGCCTGCCGGCCGCGCCGGAAAAGACCGCCTGACCGCACAGGCTTTGCCTTTGACGGTCGTGCTGTGAGATAAATCGGCCTTGTCGGCGAAGGAGCATCGGCGTGGCGTGGGGCAGGTCCTGGTACGGACGCAGTTATGACCTGGGTCGGATGAGTTTCCGCGAGTTGCTGGTCGCCTATGCGACCTATCCCGCGATTCATCTCTACCTGCTGCTGATCCTCGGCTGCCTGGGGCTCGCCGCCTGGAGCTATGACAGCATCTGGCAGCTCGCCGCCGCCTTCGGCGCCACCCTGCTGTGCTACCCCTTCGTGGAATATGCCCTGCACCGCTTCGTGCTGCACGGCCGCTGGCTGTTCCGGATGAAATGGACCGCCGGCCTGTGGAAGCGCATCCATTTCGACCACCACCAGGACCCCCACCGCCTGGAGGTGCTGTTCGGGTCGCCGGTCAATGTGGTGCCCACGGCGATCATCATCACCTGGCCCCTGGGCTTCCTGATCGGCGGCTTGGCGGGCCTGGCCATTGCCTTTGCCACCGGCCTTGCCCTGTTCACCTTCTACGAATTCTGCCACTGCGTGCAGCACCTCAACTACAAGCCGCGGAGCCGCTACCTGAAGCGCATCAAGCAGCTTCACCTGGCCCATCATTTCCATGCCGAGAACGGCAATTTCGGAGTCATCGGCTTTTTCGTCGACCGCCTGTTCGGGACGTTTTACGAAGATGCCCGGGCCCGGCCGAAAAGCCCCAACACCTTCAATCTCGGCTACGACTTGGCGGCGGCCCGGCGCTATCCCTGGGTGATGACCCTGACCGGCAGCCCTCCCCGCGACCGCCCGCCCCGGGCCGGCGAGGGGGCGGGCGACCTCAAGGCTGCTTCGTGACCGCTGCCTGTCCCGGCGGGATCGAAATCCTGCCGGTCGACGGCAAGGCAAGCCTGGACCGCTTCATCCGCCTGCCGATGGCGCTGCATCGGGACGACCCATACTACATTCCGCCCCTGCTGCTGGAACGGCGCCAGGCCCTGTCGGCCAAGCACAATCCCTTTTTCGCCCATGCCGAAGTGGCCTTCTGGCTGGCCCGGCGGAACGGCGTGGATGTCGGTCGGATCAGTGCCCAGATCGATGCCCAGGCGCTGAAGCGCCGCCCCGACCGGACGGGACATTTCGGCATGCTGGCCTGCATCGACGACCCGGCGGTCGCAGCAGCCCTCACCGCCACCGCCGAGGCCTGGCTGAAGGCCCGGGGCATGGCCACGGTGATGGGTCCGTTCAACCTGTCGATCAACGAGGAGATGGGCCTTCTGGTCGACGGCTTCGACCATCCGCCGTGCCTGCTGATGGGTCACGACCGGGCCTATCTCGGGCCGCTCCTGGAAGGCCTGGGCTATGCCAAGGCCAAGGACGTCTTTGCCTATCTTTCCCCGACCAGCGCCGACCTCTCGCCGGCGATTCTGCGGCGGGTCGAGCGGGCGGAGTATCGCCGGATCACCCTGCGGCCCCTGGACATGGCGCGCTATGACCAGGAAATCGCCGTCCTGACCGACATCTTCAACGATGCCTGGTCGGAGAATTGGGGCTTCGTCCCGCTGACCGAGGCCGAGATCGCCCATACCGCCAAGGCCCTGAAGCCGCTGATCGACCCCAAGCTGGTGTGCTTTGCCGATGTCGATGGCGAGCCGGCGGCCTTTCTGGTGTGCCTGCCCAATCTGAACGAGGCAATCCGCGACCTGGGCGGCCGCCTGCTGCCCTTCGGCTGGGTGAAGCTGCTGTGGCGGCTCAAGGTCGCGGGGGTTACGAGCAGCCGGATCCCTCTGATGGGGGTCCGCCGCCGCCACAGCAAGGGCATTCTCGGCGCCATGATGCCGTTCATGATCATCAACGCGGTCCGCAAGCACGCCCTCGCCCGCGGCATCCGATCGGTCGAAATGTCGTGGATCCTGGAAGACAATCTGCCGATGAACAACATCATCACGAGCGTCGGCGGCGTGCCTTACAAGACCTACCGCATCTATCGGAAAGACCTGGCATGAGCGGTCTTGCCGCCCTGGTTCTCGCGGGGTCGCGTGGCGGTGGCGATCCCCTGGCCCGGGCCGCCGGGGTCAGTCACAAGGCCCTGATTCCGGTCGGCGGGGTGGCCATGCTGCGGCGGGTGCTGGACTGCCTGTGCCAATGTCCCGAGATTGCCCGCATCGCAGTCTCGATCGAGCGTCCCGATGTCTTGGAACAGGTCGGCGCGGCCGCCCTGCCCAAACCCGTGCAGTTGATCCCGGCCGCCGGGTCGCCCAGCGCCAGCGTCGCCCGGGCGGTCGCCGCCCTGGGCACGCCGCTGTTCGTGACGACCGCCGACCATGCCCTGCTGCAGCCCGACTGGGTCGCCCATTTCCTGGCCGCGGTGCCGGCCGGGGCCGATGTCGCGGCGGGCCTCGCCCGCGCCGAGCAGGTCCAGGCGGCGGCCCCGGAAACCCAGCGCACCTACCTGCAGTTTGCCGAGGGCCGCTTTTCCGGCTGCAACCTGTTCTACCTTGCGAACCAGCGCGCCCTGGGCGCCATCGAGACCTGGAAGCTGGTCGAGGCCCATCGCAAGAACCCGCTGCGCCTGGTCTCCTTTCTCGGCCCGCTGGTGGCGTTGAACTATGCGCTCGGGCGGCTGCGCCTGCGCGACGCCCTGGACCGGATGGGCCAGCTGGGCGGGATGCGGGCCGACATTGTCGAGATGCCGTTCGGACGGGCCGCGATCGATATCGACAAGCCCAGCGACCTGGCGCTGGCCGAGGCCCTGCTGCGCGCCGATGGCGGCGGCGCTCCGGCGTAACCCGAACGACACCCTATTGGTCCCAGCCGGCAATCCGGTGCAGAATGAAATCGCGGAACACGGCGATCCGCTTGGTGTTACGCAGCTCTTCGGGGTAGACGAAGAAGGTTTCGAAATCGGGGCCTGCCACCGCCGGCAGGATGCGGACGAGGTTGGGATTGTTCCAGGCCAGGTAGTCAGGCAGGGCGGCGACGCCGAGGCCGGATTCGGTCGCCAGCATCAAGGCATAGAGATTGTTCACGGTAAGCACCGGAAGGCGCGGCTGGAGCGGATCGGCCCCTTCGGTCAGCAGCCAGTTGACCGCCGCTATCGCCTCGGGCGCCTCGGGACCGTAGGTCAGTATGGCGTGCCGGTCGAGATCCGCGGTGGTTTCCAGGGTGCCGCGACGCTGCAGATAGCCCGGGGCCGCATAGATGTGATGGCTGATCCGGACCAGCCGGCGCTGGATCAGCGTGCCCTGGACCGGCGGGCGGAAGCGGATGGCGACATCGGCCTCGCGCATGGCCAGGTCCAACTCGTCGTCGCGCAGGATCAGCTGAACGCGGATATCGGGATAGAGTTCGCAGAATTCGCGGATCTGGGGCGCCAGCCAGAGCGAGCCGAAGCCGACCACGGTGGTAACCCGCAAAATCCCCTTCGTCGCCTCGCGCGCCTCGGTCAGGGCGGCTTCGGCGCCGGCCAGCCGGGCACAGACATCGTCGACCGTACGGAACAGCGCCTCGCCCTGCTCGGTCAGCAGCAGGCCGCGCGCATGGCGATGAAACAGCGCCACCCGGAGGCTTTCCTCAAGGGTGCAGATCGACCGGCTGATGGCCGATTGAGACAGATTCAGGGTGGCCCCGGCACGGGTGAAACTGCCCGCCTGGGCGACGACGTGAAACATGCGCAGGCGGTTCCAGTCGATCACGCCGGATATCCCGGATGACCACCGGCGGCCGGCGCCAGCGGCGACAACGCCATCTTCTCCTCCCCTCGGCAATCCCGTCGCGCCGCCCTGGCGCGGGACCGCATTGTCCGGAAAGGTCAGACTAGAAGCCGCGGCGGGCCGCTTCTATCGCGAGGATTCGCGATGCCCGGTCCGGCCGAGGGGAAGCCGGGCGAGCCGGCTGGCCAGTTGGGCATGGTTCGACGCGCCGGTCTTGCGCCGGATGGCGCGCAGCTGATGATCGACCGTCGAGAAGGAACGGTTGAGCACCCGGGCGATCTGCTTGTAGGGCAGACCCTCGGCGGCCAGGCGGGCCACCTTCAACTCGGCCGGCGTGAGGTCGGCGAGGTCGGCGCCGTCGTCGTGCGGCGCCTGGGCCGCGGCATCGAAGCGCAGGCTTGCCGCCAGGATGGGCGGCAGCACCTCGCGGCCGATCATCTCGAAGCGGTCCATCAGGTCCGACGACCAGGGGAAGGTGCCGACCGTCCGGTCGGCGCATAGCAGCCCCAGGCACAGCTCCCGGTACCGCACCGCGATGGCCACTTTGGCAATCGTCCGGGTGGCGATCAAGGCCTCGCGGGTGCGGGTGCCGAAGCGCCGGTCCTGGGCGACCTCGGCAAACACCAGGGGCTTGGGCGAGGTCCACAGCAGATGGGCGGCGCCGGCGCGGTTATTGACCTCGACCCCGCGGAGCGACGGCACGTCGAGCTCGGCCGAACGGGCCTCGACCCAGGCCGGGTGGTAGAGCGGCTGCGCCGGGGTGGCAAGGCCGGCATCGGCCCGGTCGACCGCAAAATTGCGCTGGATCCAATCGACCGAAAGCTGCCAGCATCGGGTGGAATCATCGAGATAGAGCAGCAGTTGGGCGGCCAGGTCACGGGCCGGTGTCCAGGCCACGGCGCCACGGCTGTCCAGCAGGCTGCCGCGCAACTCCCGCTGCGCTGCCAGCAACTCGTCTGCGTCGACCACGGCGCCCATCTTCGTCCCTGTCGCCCCTTTGTGCCCCGGGGTTGCCGGCACGCCGCCGTCCATCGGCATCGGCCCGCTTGCGGCAGATTAGTCCGGGATGGTCGCCGACGCCATGGGCTGGTCGAGGGCGAGCGCCAGGACCCGCCGGGCCATGCCGCCACCTCGCCGTAACGGCGGGCCGGCGGTCAGACGGCGCGGGCCGCCCGGGCCGCGAGCCAGCCGCGGGTCAGGGCCTCGTTGGCCTCGACATCGGCCGGGAAATCCATCTCGCCCCAATCGAGGCCCTGGATCGACAAGGTGCCGATATCCGCCTGCTTGGCCAGGCGGTCGATGACCGACAGATACCAGCGCTTGACCCCTTCGCCGGAACGCATCATCCGCTCGATCTCGGCCACGAACAGCGCCCCGCCGGTGGCATTGAAGCGCAGAAAGCCGATCGATTCGCCGGTGACCACGGCACGGTCGAGCGACTTGCCGATGGCCAGGAGGCGGTCGCCATCGGTTTCCACCTTCATGTCGTCGGAGTCATAGGCGGCCTTGCGGTCGATCGTCACGGTAATCGGCCGGGTCTCCGATTCCGCGGCCACCAGGCGCCGGGCGATTTCCGGCTCGAACAGGGTATCGCCATTCAGGATCAGGAACTCTCCGGTCATTTCGGCCCGGGCCATCCAGCAGCTCGCCAGATTATCGGCCACGGCGTAGAACGGATTGAACAGGGTGCGCACGGCAAGGCCCGGCAGGCTGAGGCGGTCCAGGGCCTGCTCGACCTGGCCCGCGCCGAAGCCGGTCACCACCACGGCCTCGCCGATCCCGGCCGCGGCAAGCCCCCGCAACTGCCATTCCAGCAGGCTGGATCCCGACAAGGAGATCAGGCACTTCGGCCGGTCCGCGGTGAGCGGCAGCAAGCGGCTGCCTTGACCGGCACTGAGAATGATCGCCTTCATGATTTGTCCGCCAAGCAACAGATCCCGACCGTCCCTTTAGCCGAGGCGACGGGATCAGGCCAGCGGTTCCTTCGGCGGGTGCGCGCAGCCCGGGCCCGCGGCCGCCTCGCGGCCGACGAACTGGGCGGTGAAGCGGTCGAGCGGCAGAGCCCGGCCGAACAGCCAGCCCTGGCCGGTGCGGCAGCCCAGTTCGGCCAGCAGATCACGAACCGCGGCACTTTCCACGCCTTCGGCACAGGTGGCGATGCCCAGATCATTGGCCAGCTTGAGGATGGCGTGCAGGATCATGCGATAGCGCCGGTCCTCGATCACCCGGGAGACCATGGCACGGTCGATCTTCAATTCCCGTATCGGCAGGCGGGCCAGGCGGTCGAGGGACGAGAAGGCCATCCCGAAATCGTCCAGCGACAGGGGATATCCGACCTCGTGCAGGGCCCGCGCAGCGCCCGCTATGGCGTCCGAATCGAGATCCGGTCCTTCGGTGATTTCCAGAACGATCCGCCCCGGCGGGGCATCGCCGTTGCGCGCCCGTTCGACCAGCCATTCGACCAGCGCCGGATCGCGCAGGCAGGAGGTCGAAAGATTAACCGAGACGGTCTCGACGGTGCCGGTCCCCTGGGCCAGTTCCCGCGCCGCCTGGACCACCTGTTCGAAGACCGCAGCGGTCAAAGCCGGCGTCATCCCGCCCGCATCGGCAACGGCCAGGAAACTGTCCGGCATGATGATGGTATCGTCCTGGCAACGCCAGCGGACCAACGCCTCGGCGCCGACCACCGCGCCCGAGGCAAGGTTCACCTGCGGCTGGAAAAACGCCCGCAGGCGATTCTGGCCGATCGCCTGGTGCAGCGCCCAATAGGACACCCGGCCATCGGCCGCCAGTTCGTCGGTCAGGAGCCGGCCCAGGTCGCCGACCTCGGCATGGCCCAGCCAGGCGGCGATGCCGATCCCGTGCACCTCGCACAGGCGCTCGGCTTCGCTCCGCCGCACCCAGTCGCGGGTCGCCAGCAGGATCAGCCGGCCGCGATAGCGCAGCGAGCCGAGCATGGCGATCGCCTCCAGCGGATCCTCGCGCCGGAGCGACAAGTCCAGGATCACGGCCAATGGCCCCATGGCCGACGCAAGCTGCCCCATCAGGGCGCCGCGCGTCGTGATGGGCGACACCACGAAGGCGGTGTGGGCCAGCGTCTCGATGATTTCCGCAACCACCCGTCGGGTCTGGGTCAGCACCGTCACATGGGGCGCTTCGGAAGACAGAAAGGGGTTGGAATGCCGCGCCGATACCATGCCCGAACCTAGTTTGAGGGGCCGACCATCCATACCGGCCAGGCAAAAATCGCAGGAATCTCAATTGCAAGCAAACGCTGTCATCACGCCGACACAGTCTCGGCCGGCGTCGCCTGAAGGCCCAGGGCGGTCTCCAGTTCCACCAGGACCTCGCCGGTATAGACCGCCAGTTTCTGCATGTGGGGCAGGCTGTCGCGGCAGCCGGTAAAGCCCAGATTGAACTGCCCGTCATAGCTGACCACGGTGATGTTCAGGGCCTGGCCGTCCAGCACCAGAGAAACGGGATAGAACTGCTCCATTCTGGCGCCGTTGAAATAGAGTGTCCGCGCCGGCCCGGGCACGTTGGAGATCACCAGATTGTTCATCGGCCGCCGGACCAGGCCGATGCCCAGAAGCAATTGCGCGAGATAGGGCGCCATCAGCAGGCTGGTATAGTTGTCGACGGCACCCTGCGGCAGCTTCTGCAAATCGTCCTTGGCCCGCAGGGCCGACGCCGCGATGGCCGCCAGCCGTGCCAGCGGCGCGTCCATGGTGGTGTGCAGGTCGGCAAAGATGAAGCTGATGGCGTTGCCGACACTGTCGTCGTCGGCCGGACGGACCGAGACCGGGACCGAGGCGGTCATCGGCTTGTCCGGCAGCGCGCCGCGCTCCAGGAGATAGCGCCGCAAGGCGCCGGCACACAGGCCGAGCAGAACGTCGTTGATGGTGACGCCCGCCGCCTTGGCCACCGCCTTGACCCGCGCCAGGGCGTAATGCTGGGTGGCAAAGCGGCGTTTGCCGCGGATCCGCCGGTTGAGAATGCTGGGCGGCGCCAGATAGGGGGTGGCACCGGCTTCGCCCTGGGCCGCCTTCCAGCCCAGTTCGGCAAGGGCCAGGGCGGCGGTGACCGTGTCCCGGGCCTGGCCCAGGCCATTGCGCAGAAAGGCGCCGATTTTCGGGCCCGTGCGGTCATCGGGCGCGGCGTCAGGCGCGGCGTCGCGCAAACCGGTGCACCACACCGGCGCCATGTTTCGGCGGGCCGGATCGTCGGACATCATGCGCTGAAGCAGGCGCATGCCGCCCATGCCGTCGACCTGGGAATGGTGCATCTTGGTATAGAGGGCGAAGCGACCGCCCTCCAGCCCCTCGATGACATGGAGTTCCCAC
>JAJFJE010000093.1 GCA_021774355.1 Alphaproteobacteria bacterium | reverse complement strand
ACGCGCGGATGGGCGCTCACTGGAAATTGTCCTGGGAGCGGTTCATCAGGTGGATGAACACGTCTTCAAGGGTGGTCGCGGCGGGCGCGACGGTGATGCCGGGTTCCGCGGCCAGCGGCGCGAGGGTGGCGGCCAGGGCCTGTGCGTCGGTGCCGCAGACATGGAGCGCCATGCCGAACGAGGCGATCAGATCGACCCCCGGCGCCTGTTCCAGGCGGCGGGCCAGGCCCAGCAGGCGCCGCCCGGTAACCGTCCAGGTGGCCAGGCCGGCGCGACCGATCACCTCGGCCACCGTGCCCTCGGTCAACAGCCGGCCATAGGCGATATAGGCGATGCGGTGGCAGCGCTCGGCCTCGTCCATATAGTGGGTGGACACCAGGACGGTCAGACCCTCGGCGGCCAAGGCATGGATCTGGTCCCAGAAATCGCGTCGCGCCTTGGGATCGACGCCGGCCGTGGGCTCGTCCAGCAGGAGCAGGCGGGGCTCGTGCATGATGCAGGCGGCGAGGGCCAGGCGCTGCTTCCAGCCACCCGACAGGGTTCCCGCCAACTGGGCGCGACGGGCCCCCAGGCCGAGCCGGTCCAGGGTCTCGGCGACCCGTTGCTGCCGCCGGTCGAGGCCATAGACCCGGGCAACGAAATCGAGGTTCTCGGCAATCGACAGATCTTCATAGAGACTGAAGCGCTGGGTCATGTAACCGACCTGGCGCTTGATCGCGTCGCTCTGGGTCCGGACATCGAAGCCGAGGCAGGTGCCGCTGCCGTCATCGGCTTCGAGCAGGCCGCAGAGCATCCGGATGGTGGTCGTCTTGCCGCTGCCATTGGGCCCCAGAAAGCCCAGAATTTCGCCCCGCGAGACGTCGATCGAGACATGGTCGACGACGGTGCGGTCGCCGAAGCGCTTGGTCAGGTCGTGGACCGCGATGACCTTGTCGGCGGCGGTCATGGCGGGGTCGGCAGGGTGACGTCGAGCGGCTGCCCGGGGCGCAGGCGCAGCGCCGTCCCGTCCTGGCGGGCCTCGACCAGGAAGACGAAGCTTGCCCGGTTGGGCAGGGTATAGACCGGGGGCGGCGTGAATTCCTCCCGCGAGGCGACGGAACGGACCGTGGCCGTCAGGCCGGCCGGGCAGCCGTCGCAGGCCAGGGCCACCTGGCTGCCGAGGGCAAGGGTCGCGCGCGCGGCCTCGGGCACGAAGAAGCGGATCTTGATGCCGTCATCGGGCAGCAGGGACAACACCGGGACGGCCGCCCCGATGGTCTCCCCCGGCTGGTGGAAGGTTTCGTCGATCACCCCATCGGCCGGGGCGCGCATCGTGGCACGGTCGAGATGCCATTGCGCTTCGTCCAGGCGGGCCGCGGCGGCGGCCCGTGCCGCTTCGGCCGAGGCGATGCGGTCGGCCCGCGCGCCCATCGCCTGGACCTGGCGCTCGGCCTTGAGCCGGGCGAGGCGGGCCGCGGCCTGGGCGGCCTCGGCCTCGGCCTGGTCGAGGGCCTGGCGGCTGGCATTGCGGCCGGCGGCCAGGCTGCGGGTGCGGGCCAGGCTGACGGTCGCCAGGCGCACCGCCGACTCGGCCTCGGTAATCTGGGCATCGGTCACCGCCACCTCCTCGGGCCGGGCGCCCTTGGTCAGGTCGGTCAGGTTGGCCTGCGCCTCGGCCATGGCCTGGCGGGCCGCGTCGCGCGCCGCGGTCAGGGCCGTCGCGTCCATCTGGAACAGGACGGCGCCTTTCGCCACCCGGTCGCCCCGGGCCACCGGGCGGGACGCCAGGCGGCCGCCATCGACCGGGCCGAGGGCCAGGAAATCGCCTTCGGCCCAGCCCTGGACGGTCGGTGGCGCCTGGCCGTCACAGGCGGCGAGGGTCAGCGCCAGCACCACGGCGAACCAGAGTTTCATGATCGGGCCTCCGCCGCGTCCGCGGCCAGGGCGCGCAGCCCCCGGGTGAGAATTTCCGCATGATGCCGGATCAGCCCGGCGGCGTCGAACGCCTCCGCGTCGAACCGCGCGAAGGTAACCCGCCAGATCCCGGCGATGAGCACCGGCGCGATGATCAGCTTGGCCACCTGGTCGGGGTCGATGTCGGGGAATTCGCCGCTCGCGACACCGGCCCGGTACAGCCGGGCCAGCAGGCCGGTGCCCCGGTCGATCACCTGGCGCCGATAGAAAGCGGCGATTTCCGGAAAATTTCCGGCCTCGGCGATGACCAGCTTGGGGATGGCGATGATGTCGCTTTCCGCAACCCGGACGGCGACGGTTTCCAGGATCTGCTTCAGGAGCGGCGCGACCGGACCGTGATGGCCGTCGAGCATGGCCTCGACCCGGTCGAGATTGGGCACCAGCCGGGTTTCGACCAGGGCCTCCAGGATCGCCTGCTTGGACGGGAAATAGAGATAGACGGTGCCTTTGGTGACCCCTGCCTGGCGGGCGATATCCTCCATCCGGGCCGCGGCATAGCCCTTGTCGGAAAAAGTCTTGAGCGCTGCGTCCAGCAACTCGCAAGGGCGCGCGTCCTTGCGGCGGCGCCAGCGTGGCTCGGCGAAGGGGGCAGGGCGGTAACGCATGCCGAAGCCTAATAAATGACCAGTCATTTAATACTAGCATTGGCCTTGTGCCGCGACAACAGCCGTGGCGGGGACCGGGGGGCCGGTCAATCGGACGGCTGCCCGACCGGGAAAACCGGCCTATCCTGGACCCTTGGCGAGGATCCCCGAATCGATGCCCCAGGACAGATGACCGAACACGGCAGTTCTTTGCGCCCGGGCTGGACCACCGGGGCCTGTGCCGCGGCGGCGGCGAAGGCCGCCTGGACGGCGCTGGCAAGCGGCCACTTTCCCGACCCGGTGACGATTCCCCTGCCGGGCGGCCAGCGGCCGGCCTTCGCCCTGGCCTGCGAGCATCTCGGCCCCGACGAGGCCATGGCCGGCATCGTCAAGGACGCCGGCGACGATCCGGACGTGACCCATGGCGCCCTGGTCCAGGCGCGGTTGCGCCGTGCCCCGGCGGGGGCCGGCATCGTCTTTCGCGCCGGTCGCGGGGTCGGCACCGTAACCCTGCCCGGCCTGCCCATTCCGCCCGGCGAGCCGGCGATCAACCCGGTGCCCCGGCGGATGATTGCGGCCGCCCTGGCCGAGGTCGGCGAGGCCCATCCCGATGTCGTCGTCGAGATCGCCATCGCCGCCGGCGAGGAGATCGCCACCCGGACCATGAACGGCCGGCTGGGCATTGTCGGCGGCCTGTCGGTGCTGGGCACCACCGGCATCGTGGTGCCCTATAGCTGCGCCGCCTGGATCGCCTCGATTCATCGCGGCATCGATGTCGCCCGGGCAACCGGCCTGCGCCACGTCGCCGGGGCCACCGGCCGGACCTCGGAACAGGCGATTGCCGCGCTTGACGGTCTGCCCGACCAGGCGCTGATCGACATGGGCGATTTCGTCGGCGGCATGCTGAAATATCTGCGCCGCCATCCGGTCGAGCGGGTCACCGTCGCCGGCGGCTTCGCCAAGCTGACCAAGCTGGCCCAGGGCCTGGCGGATCTGCATTCCAAGCGCGGCGGGATCGACCGCGACTGGCTGGCGGCCCGGGTCCGGGCGTTGGGCGGCAGCGGCCCCCTGGTCGCGGCGGTCGGCGGCGCCAACAGCGCGCTGGAGGTCCTGACCCTGTGCCAGGGCGCCGGTCTGCCGATTGCCGAGACGGTGGCGGCTGCGGCCCGCCAGGTGGCCGAGGCCCTGGTCGACGGCGCGCCGGTCGCGGTCGATGTGGCCCTGTTCGACCGGGAGGGGCGGCTGCTCGCCCGGGCCTGGCCGTGACGCCGGTGAAACTGCTGATCCTGGGCGGCACCACCGAGGCCAGCGCCCTTGCCCGGGCGCTGGTGGGCGATGGCCGCTTTGCGCCGGTGCTGTCGCTCGCCGGCGCCACCAGGGCGCCGGTGGCGCCGCCCATTCCCTGGCGCCTGGGCGGTTTCGGCGGCGTTGCCGGGCTTGCCGTCTATCTGGCGGAACACGAGGTCGCGCTGATGGTCGATGCGACCCACCCCTTTGCCGCCCGGATGTCGGCCCATGCGGTCGCCGCCGCTGCCCAGGCGGGGGTGCCGCTGCTGGTCCTGCGCCGGCCGCCCTGGGTCGCTGTGCCCGGCGACCGCTGGCAGGTGGTGGCCGGCATGGCCGAAGCCGCAGCCGCTCTCGGAGCGCTGCCCCGGCGGGTGTTCCTGACCATCGGCCAGAAGGACCTGGCGCCGTTCCAGGCTGCCCCGCAGCACGACTACGTCATCCGCAGTGTCGATCCGCCGGCGCCCGCGACCCTGCCGCCCCGGACCCGGCTGATTGCCGCCCGTGGGCCGTTCGACGCGGCGGCCGAGCATGCCTTGCTGGTGGCCGAGGGAATCGAGGTGCTGGTGACCAAGAATTCCGGCGGCAGCGCCGTCTCGGCCAAGCTGGACGCCGCCCGCCGCCTGGGCCTGCCGGTGATCATGGTGCGCCGTCCCCCGGCGCCCGAGGCAGCCACGGTGGCGACGGTCGAGGCGGCCCTCGCCTGGCTCTACGGCCGGGCCAGCGCCAGGGCCTGAGCGGGGTCCAGGGCGGCCAGGGCGGGCGCGTCGCCGGCCCGGCCGCGGCGGACCAGGTCGATCCCGGCGGCCGTCCCGACCAGGGTCACGGTGGCCGGGCCGGGATGGGCGCAACCCTTGGCGCAGCCCGAGACATG
>JAJFJE010000092.1 GCA_021774355.1 Alphaproteobacteria bacterium | reverse complement strand
TCACCACCGAGGTCTGCACCTATTATTACGACCATGACCACGCCTATCCGCCGGCGCTGGCCGGCGACGTCGGCACGGCGCTGACGACGGTTGGACGGATCGTCGGCGCAACCTTCGGCGACGGCGACAATCCGCTGCTGGTCTCGGTCCGTTCCGGCGCCCGGACGTCAATGCCCGGGATGATGGATACGGTGCTCAATCTTGGCCTCAACGACACGACCGTCGAAGGGCTGGCCCGCCAGTCCGGCGACCGTCGCTTCGCCCTGGACAGCTATCGCCGCTTCATTCAGATGTATTCCGATGTGGTGCTGGGCGTCGACCACCATCATTTCGAGGAGATCCTCGAACTCTACAAGGAATCCCAGGGCTATATCCTCGACACCGACCTGACCGAAAGCGACCTGGCGGCGCTGATCAAGTCGTTCAGGGCCAAGGTCTTCGAGGAGCGCGGCGAGGATTTTCCGGATGATGTCCAGGCCCAGCTTTGGGGCGCCATCGGCGCCGTCTTCGGCTCCTGGCGCAATCCCCGGGCCGAGACCTATCGCCGCCTCCACGATATTCCGGAAAGCTGGGGCACGGCGGTCAATGTCCAGGCCATGGTGTTCGGCAATATGGGCGAGACCAGCGCCACCGGCGTCGCCTTTACCCGCAACCCGGCGACCGGCACCCGCGAGATCTATGGCGAATACCTGATCAACGCCCAGGGCGAGGATGTCGTCGCCGGCATCCGCACGCCGCAATATCTGACCAAAGCCGCCCGCACGGCGGCCGGCGCCGACAAGCCGTCGATGGAAGAGGCCATGCCGGCGGTGTTTGCGGAACTGATCCAGGTGTTCGAGCGCCTGGAACACCACTACCGGGACATGCAGGACATCGAGTTCACGGTCCAGCGGGGCAAGCTGTGGATGCTCCAGACCCGTTCGGGCAAGCGCACCACCAAGGCGGCCCTGAAGATCGCGGTCGACCTGGCCAATGAGGGCCGGATCGATCATGCCACCGCGGTTTCGCGGATCGAGCCGGCCGCGCTCGACCAGTTGCTGCATCCCACCCTCGATCCCAAGGCGCCGCGCACCGTGGTCGCCCGCGGCCTGCCGGCCTCGCCGGGCGCCGCTTCGGGGATTATCGCGCTCACCGCCGACGATGCCGAACGGCTGGCCGCCGAGAAGCGCAAGGTCATCCTGGTCCGCACCGAGACCAGCCCGGAAGACATTCACGGCATGCACGCCGCCCAGGGAATCCTGACCTCCCGCGGGGGCATGACCAGCCACGCCGCGGTGGTCGCCCGGGGCATGGGCCGGCCCTGCGTCTCGGGCGCCGGGGCCCTGCGCATCGACCTGGCCGCCGGCACCCTGACCGTGGGCAGCCACAGCCTGAAGCGCGGCGACGTCATCACCATCGACGGCACCACCGGCGAGGTCATGCTGGGCGCGGTGGCGACGGTCCAGCCGGAACTGTCGGGCGATTTCTCGACCCTGATGGGCTGGGCCGACCAGATCCGCCGCATGGCCGTGCGGACCAACGCGGAAACCCCCCAGGACGCCGAGACGGCGCGGCGCTTCGGCGCCGAGGGGATCGGCCTGTGCCGCACCGAGCACATGTTCTTCGACGCCGACCGCATCCTGGCGGTGCGCGAGATGATTCTCGCCTCGGACGAAAAGGGCCGGCGCCAGGCCCTGGCCAAGCTGCTGCCGGTGCAGCGCGCGGATTTCGTGCAATTGTTCGAGATCATGAACGGGCTGCCGGTAACCATCCGCCTGCTCGACCCGCCGCTCCACGAATTCCTGCCCCATGGCGAGGCGGAACTGAAGGACGTGGCGGAGGCCGCCGGCGTGCCCCTGTCGGTGATCAAGGCCCGGGCCGGCGATCTGGCGGAAGCCAATCCCATGCTCGGCCATCGCGGCTGCCGCCTGGGCATCAGCTTCCCCGAAATCTACGAGATGCAGGCCCGGGCGATCTTCGAGGCGGCGGTCGAGGCCGCCAAGACCACCGGCGCCACGGTCACCCCGGAGATCATGATCCCCCTGGTCGCGACCAAGCGCGAGCTGGAGATCCTGGCCAGGCGGATCGCCGCCATCGCCATCGAGGTCAAGGCCGAAAGCGGCGCCGATCTGCCCTATCTGATCGGGACCATGATCGAATTGCCGCGCGCCGCCCTGCGCGCCGCCGACATCGCCGAGGCGGCGGAGTTCTTCTCCTTCGGGACCAACGACCTGACCCAGACCACCTTCGGCATCAGCCGCGACGACGCCGCCCATTTCCTCGACGACTATATCGACCAGGGGATCTTCGACACCGACCCCTTCGTCTCGATCGATGTCGACGGCGTCGGCGAACTGGTGCGGATTGCCGCCGCGCGCGGCCGGGCCACCCGGCCCGCGCTGAAGCTGGGGATCTGCGGCGAACATGGCGGGGATCCCGCCTCGATCCGGTTCTGCGAATCGGTCGGCCTCGACTACGTGTCCTGTTCGCCGTTCCGCGTGCCGATCGCCCGTCTGGCGGCGGCCCAGGCGGTGCTGCTGGAACGGGGCACCCGGTCATGACGGGCCCGGCGGCCCCGGGCGGGATGACGACTCCTTGAAGCATTGCCCGGCGAAGGAAAGAGACCATGAGCCAGCCAGTTGTCGATTTCGTGTTCAGCCCGACCAGCCGCTATGCCTATCTGGCGGCCAGCCAGATCGACCTGATCGCCCTCCAGTTCGGCTGCCGCTTCAACTGGCTGCCGGTCGACACCCAGGCCCTGATCCTCAAGGCCCGCGGCGTCTCGCCCTTCGGCGGCCCGCCACCCGCCATGCAGTACGACTTCGCCTGGCGCAACAAGGACGGCCTGGCCTGGGCCGAACTCTATGGCGTGCCCTTCGTGGAACCCCATGGCCGGCTGAGCTATGACGCCCGGCTGCTGGCGGTGGCGGCAACGGCGGCCATGATGATGGGCGCCGCGGAAGGCTTTGCCCGGGGGGTGATGCGCGAGGCCTTCACCACCGAGCGCAAGACCATGGACGGCGCGCTCTACGCCAAGCTGGCCGACCAGGCGGGGCTGGACAAGGCGGCCTTCGCGGCCGCCCTGGACGACCCGGCGACCGGTGCCAGGCTCGACGAGACCATCGCCGATGCGGCCGGACGCGGGGCCTTTGGGGTGCCCACCTTCCTGGTCGACGACCGGGCGATCTGGGGCAATGACCGCCTGCCGCTGCTCCGGCGCCACCTCGCCACCCGCCAGGCGACCCCGGCGTGACAGCTGGCTTGCCGGCCGTCGCAGCGGGCGGCAAGCCAGCCCTGGCGGCCGCCCTGGCGGCGCTGGAACGGGACCCGCTCGGGCCGGCCACCATCGCCCTGCTGGACCAGGCCTGGGCCGCGCCGCGCGGTCGGGTCATCGGCCTGACCGGGCCGCCCGGGGTCGGCAAATCGACCCTCACCGCAGCCCTCCTGGCAGCCTGGCGCGAGACCGGCGCCACGGTCGGGGTGATCGCCGTGGACCCGTCTTCAAAACGCACCGGCGGCGCCCTGCTGG
>JAJFJE010000091.1 GCA_021774355.1 Alphaproteobacteria bacterium | reverse complement strand
AAGGTCGCAATGCGGCGATGTGCCCGGCTCGGTCGCTCGGGCGCGTGGCGGCAGGTGGTCCGGACGATCGCGCGGGGCTATCGTCGTGCCCCGGGCCGGTGCCCTGCCCGATCCATCTGTGCTAGCCTTGCCGGGCCTGCTGACGCGTCAGGGGAGCCCGTGTCGATCATGCAAAAGCTGTTCGGGGTGCTGTTTCACGGTCCGCTGTGGCGCACCTTCCTGCTGATGGGCGGGTTCGGCTGGCTGTTCGTGGTGACCTCCTACAATCTGGTGGTCCAGGTCGCCGCCAATTTCAATTTCGTCTCCCGGCACGGCGTGATGGCCCTGCTCGACGGCGGCCTCTACCAGTTCGCCGAACTGACGGTCTATGGCTATCTCAGCCTGTGCTTCTACATCCTGTTCAAGGGCTGCCTGCACGGCATTCTGGAGCGCATCACGGGCCACTGAGGCCCGGCCCGGCCGAGCCGGCTGCCGCGGCGATCGGCCAGAAATCGTCAGCCTTCAGGCTGGCGCCGCCGACCAGGGCGCCGTCGACATCGGCCAGCTTGAGGATGGTCCCGGCGTTGGACGGCTTGACCGAGCCGCCATAGAGCAGACGCAGGCCGGCGGCGACATCGGCACCAAGCTGGGCCGCCAGACGGGCCCGGATGAAGCCGTGGACCTCGACGATTTCCGCCTCGGTGGGGGTGCGGCCGGTGCCGATCGCCCAGACCGGCTCGTAGGCGATGACGCTGTTGGCGGCGGTGGTGCCCGCGGGCAACGAGCCGGCCAACTGGCGGCCGATGATGTCGAGGGTCTGGCCCTGGTCGCGCTCGGCCTCCGTCTCGCCGACGCAGATGATGGCGGTGAGCCCGGCCCGGTGGGCGGCGGCCGCCTTTGCCGCAACCGCGGCGTCGCCTTCGCCGTGGTCGGCGCGGCGTTCGGAATGGCCGACAATGACCAGGCTTGCCCCGGCATCGGCCCGCATCTCGGCCGAAAGGTCGCCGGTATGGGCGCCCGAGGCCTTGGCATGGCAATCCTGGCCGCCGATCCGCAAGGCGCTGCCGGCCGCCCGGGCGGCCGCTGCAGCGACCAGTGTCGCCGGCGGGCACAGGGCAATCTCGACGGCCGGAAGGTTCCCGGCCCGGGCCGCGATCAGCTCCAGTTCAGCCAGCGACGCGGCGACCCCGTTCATTTTCCAGTTTCCGGCGACCAGGGGCTTGCGGTTCATGCTGACATCCTTAAAGAGAACGGTAGTCCCGCCCCTCTAGCAAAGCTTGGGCAAGCTGGGAAGAGTGGCCGAGCCTCGGCTTGCGGCGCTTCGGCCGCCCCCCTAATATGCGCGGCCCGTCGGTGACGGCATCGTCAAAGGTTGTTCATGCTTCAGTCCCTCCGCAAGGGCGCGTCCACCTGGGTCGTCCGGATCTTCATCGGTATCCTTGCCGTCAGCTTCGGCATCGGCATCTGGCAGGGGAACACCCTGTTTTCCGGGCGTTCGACCCATCCGGTCGCCACGGTCGGCAAGACCGAGGTCAGCCCGGAGTCGTTCCAGGCCGCGTTCAACCGGCGGCTCCGCCAGGTCCAGGCGCAATATGGCGGCGGCATGACCCGCGACATGATGATCCAGGCGGGCCTGCATCTCGACGTGCTGAACCAGCTGACCGCCGAGGCGACGATCCGCGAGGCCGGGCGCCAGCTCGGCCTGGCCGTCCCCGACACTTTGATCATCAACGAGATTCAGGCCATCCCGGCGTTTCGCGACGCCGCCGGCAGGTTCGACCCGGACCGCTTCCGCCAGGTCCTGCAGCAGGCCGGCCTGACCGAAGCCATGGTGACCGAGCAGTTGCGCGCGACCCTGCTCAGCCGGCAATTGCTCAATCCGGTCATCGAGGGCAGCCAACCGCCACGGCTCGCCGCCGAGAGCCTTTATCGCTATCGCGACGAGAAGCGTAGCATCGCCATGTTCGACCTGGGCCCGCTGGCCCTCGGCACCGTGGCGGCGCCGACCGAGGACGAGATCACGGCCTATTACGAGGCCAATCCCAAGGCCTTCAGTGCGCCGGAATACCGCAAGGTGACGGTGCTCGACGGCGACCCAGACGCGGTCGCCAAGGGCCTGACCGTCGCCCCGGAGGAGCTTCAGGCCGCCTATGACGACCGCCTGGCCAGCCTCCAGACCCCCGAGACCCGGGACGTCCAGCAATTCGTCCTCGGCGACGAGGCCACGGCGACGAAGGCCGCCGCCGAACTGGCCGCGGGCGCGGATTTCGCGGCGGTGGCCAAGACCTACGCCAAGCTCGAAGCGGGCGACATCGAACTCGGCTTCGTACCCAAGCCGGCCCTTCCCGCAGCCCTTGGCGAGGCGGTTTTCGCCCTGCCCGAGGGCGGCACCACGGCCGCCCCGGTGAAGACCAATCTGGGCTGGCACCTGGCCCGGGTGACCGGCATCAAGGCCGCCACCACCAAGACCCTGGACGATGTAAAGGACGAACTGACGGCCGACATCGCCCGCCAGCACGCCGAAGACAAGATGGTGGAACTGGGCCAGCAATTGCAGGATGCCCTGGCCGGCGGCGCGTCGCTGGAGAATGCGGGAAGCCAGTTGGGCCTCACGGTGACCACCATCGAGGCGCTCGACCGAAGCGGCCGCGATCCCTCGGGGACGCCGGTCGCGAACCTGCCCAAGGCCGCGAACTTCCTCGGCGACGCCTTCACCGCCGAGGTCGGCGTGACCGGCAACCTGAGCGATGGCGATAAGGGCGGCTTCTATGTGCTGCGGGTCGATGCGGTAACGCCGGCCGCGGTCAAGCCCCTGGCGACCGTTCGCGACCAGGTGATCGCGGCGGCCCTCGACGACCGCAGCCGGACCGCCTTGCGCGCCCTTGCCGACACCCTGGTCGCCCGGATCAATGGCGGCGAGGCGATCGCGGCGGTCGCCAAGAGCGTGAAGGCCAAGCTGGTCACCCTCGGCCCGGGAGTCCGCGAAGGCGATGCCGCCTTTGCCGAAAAGCTGCCTGCCGACCTGGTCACCACCCTGTTCGCCACGGCAAAGGGCACCGCGGTGGCCGGTGCGGTCGACGACAAGGGCGACATTCCGATTGCCGTGGTGACGGCGGTCGAGGCGGCCGACCCGGCGGCGGCGGCAAGTGCCGTCGACGACCTGCGCAAGGAACTGGCCACCCAGCAGGGCGGCGAACTGGCCGCGGCGACCCTGCTCGACCTGCGCACCCGATATGGCTACCGCACCGACCAGGCCGCGATCGACAAGCTGCTCGGCGCCGGCGAGCCCGGCACCCCCTGAGCGCCGGAACCCGTGCCATGACCGTGCATCCTGCCTTCGAGGCCTTCGCCGAAGCCTATCAGGCCGGGCGGCCCCAGGTGGTCTGGACCACCCTGGTGGCCGACCTGGAGACGCCGGTATCGGCGATGATGAAGCTGACCGATGGCGAGCCCTATCGCTTCCTGTTCGAATCGGTCGAAGGCGGCACCACCCGCGGCCGCTATTCCATCATCGGCCTCAAGCCCGACCTGATCTGGCGCTGCCATGGCGACCGGGCCGAACTGAACCGCCACGCCCGCCACGACCGCGACCGCTTCGCCCCGGCCGGTCCGAGCCTGGCTTCCCTGCGCGCCCTGATCGCCGAATCCCGCATCGACCTGCCGGCGGAATTGCCGCCCATGGCGTCGGGTCTCTACGGCTATTTCGGCTATGACCTGGTCCGCCTGGTCGAGCGCATCCCTGCCGCCAATCCCGACCGCCTGGGCATCCCGGACGGCCTGTTCATCCGCCCCACGGTCATGGCGATCTTCGATTCGGTGAAGGACGTAATCACCGTGGTCTCGCCGGCATGGCCCGAGCCCGGACTGTCGGCGCGGGCCGCCTATGCCCGGGCGGCCGAACGGGTGGCCGACGCGGTCGGCTGTTTCCGCCGCGACCTGCCGGTCGCCCGCGACCCGGTCGACGACCTGGCGCCGCTGGCCGAACCGCAGTCCAACATGACCCGCGCCGCCTATCACGCGATGGTCGAACAGGCCAAGCGCTACATCGCCGCCGGCGACATCTTCCAGGTCGTGCCCAGCCAGCGGTTCAGCGTCCCGTTCAGCCTGCCGCCAATCGCCCTATACCGGGCCCTGCGCCGCCTCAATCCCTCGCCCTTCCTGTTCTTCCTCGACCTGGACGGCTTTTCCATCGTCGGCTCCAGCCCGGAAATCCTGGTCCGCCTGCGCGACGGCCAGGTCACCATCCGGCCGATCGCCGGGACCCGCCGGCGCGGCGAGACCGAGGCCGAGGACCGCGCCCTCGAGCAGGACCTGCTGGCCGATCCCAAGGAGCTGGCCGAGCACCTGATGCTGCTCGACCTGGGACGTAACGATGTCGGCCGGGTCGCCCGGGTGGGCACCGTCAAGGTCACCCAGCGGAATGTCGTGGAGCGTTACAGCCACGTCATGCACATCGTCTCGAACGTGGAAGGCCTGATCGCCGAGCCCCATGACGCCGTCGACGCCCTGCTGGCCGGGTTTCCCGCCGGCACCGTCTCGGGCGCCCCCAAGGTGCGGGCGATGGAGATCATCGACGAGCTGGAGCCCGAGAAGCGCAACCTCTATGCCGGCGGGGTCGGCTATTTTGCCGCCGACGGCTCGATGGACACCTGCATCGCCTTGCGCACCGCAGTGGTCAAGGACGCGACCATGTTCGTCCAGGCAGGGGGCGGCGTGGTCGCCGATTCCGATCCCGAGGCCGAGTATCAGGAAACCCGCAATAAGGCCCGCGCCCTCATCCGCGCGGCGGAGGAGGCGATACGTTTCGCGTCTCGCTCTTCCCGCTCCCAGTAACCCGGCCGGGCGCCCCGGCGGGGCCCTGTCGGGCCTCGTAGCGCCGTTCCACGATGGCCGACAAGGGCACCATGACGATGCCCCGGGCCCGGGCCTTGGGGATGAAGCGCTTGATCGCTTCGAGGGTTTCGCGGTGGGGATGGCCGATGGCGATGGCCATGCCCCGGCGCTTGGCCTTCTCTTCGGCCAGGGCCAGTTGGGCGTCGATCGCCGCGGCCCCCAGCTCGTTATCGAGAAACACGTCGCGGGCGGCGGCGGGAACATCCTGGTCGTCGGCCATGCGCTCGCCGACGCTGGTGCCGATGGTCCGGCTGTCCAGGAACAGCAGGCCGCGGGCGGCCAGTTCCTGGATCACCAGCTTCATCCCGACAGGATCGGCGGTAAACCGGCTGCCCATGTGGTTGTTGATGCCGACAAAGCCGGCATGGCGGTCGAGATGCCAGCGCAGCCGGCGCAGCAGTTCGTCCGCGGGCAGGCCGACCAGCAGCGCGTTCTGCCCCGGATCGGCATCGCCCAGGGGCTGCATCGGCAGATGGACCAGCAGTTCCTGTCCCCGTTCCCGGGCGACCCGTTCGAATGCCGCCATGCCATCGGCATAGCCCATGACGGCCAGTGTTACAGGGGCCGGCAGGTCGGCGGCTGCCACCGCCTGGGCCTTGTCCAGGCCGACATCGTCGATCACGATGGCGAGCCACGGCTTGGTCCGCTCCGCCACCGCCGGTGCCGCGGCGGCATAACGCCGCCATGGCGGCGCCATGTCTTCGTCGACGCTTTCCGCGACGACCGGCTTGCCGGGCGGCTGCGCCTCGATCGGCTTGGGGCTGGCCCGGGGCGCCAGCCGCCCGTCATTGACCGGGGGCGCCGGCTTGCCGGGCAGGGTCGGCAGGCTGGGCATTTCGGGCAGCAGTTCGGCGACTTTCTGGACCATCCGGCCCAGGCCGTGGTCGATGGCCGCCCGGGTCAGCAGGAAGCCGGCGGCCACGGCGACCACCACGACCCAGGCGATGGCCGCCCGGCGGCGGATATGGCGTGCGGCGAACCAGCCGGCCCGGCCGCGCCGTCCCTTGCCGCCCTTTGCTCCCGCAGTGCTGTTCCGACGACCGGCCATACGCTCCGACTCAAATGCCCCGCATCCCCTGGGGC
>JAJFJE010000010.1 GCA_021774355.1 Alphaproteobacteria bacterium | reverse complement strand
CTGACCCTGCTGGCGTCGAGTGCCAGCCCGGCCGACCCGCTCGCCCCGGACGGCGCCGGCGACACCGTGGCCTGGCTGCGCGCCCTGACCACCACGCCGCGGGCGTGCCTCGCGGCCCTCGACCGGGTGGGCCTTGCCTATCGCGCCCTCGCCGACCAGCCGATGGGCGAGGGCTGCGGCTATGCCGATGCCCTGGTCTTTGGCGGCGGCGCGGCCCGCCTGGCCCCGCCCCTGGCCATGACCTGCCCCCTGGCGGTCGGTCTGGGACAATTCGAGAAGCGGGTGCTGAACCCCCAGGCCGAGCGCTTCTTCGGCACCAAGGTCCGGCGAATTCTGGCCTATGGCGCGTTCAGTTGCCGCAATGTCGAGCATACCGGCAGCACCCGTCGCAGCGAACATGCCCGGGCCAACGCCATCGACATCGCCGGCTTCGTCCTGGCCGATGGCCGCCGCATCACGGTGATGGCCGATTGGCACCGGCCCACGGCAGCCGGGCGTTTCCTGCTGGCGGTCCGGGACGGCGCCTGCGGGATTTTTCCGGTGGTGTTGAGCCCGGTATGGAGTGCCGGCCACCGCAACCATTTCCATTTCGACGTCGGCCCGGCCCGGCAATGCCGGTAAATCGCCAAACCCGCCCCGTGGCGACGGATTTTCTTCTACCCCAAGGCAGACCGCTCTAAGGTTCCGCCCTGCTCCTGCCTTGGCCCGCTCTTGTCCCGCTCCACCCCGACCTTGTTGTTGATCTGTGTCGCGCTGACCCTGGCGGCCTGCGCCGGCCGCCGGCCGCCGGCTGCGCCGCCGCCGCGGCCCGATCCGACGGCCCCCGCCCGGGCGGCGTTCGGCGACGCCCTGGAGGCCTATCAGGGACAGCCGCTGGCCGCGATGCAGGCCACCTTCGGCGCCCCCAGCGAGACCCGGGCCATGGCCGATGGCGGCACGGTCAGCATCTGGGACCGGCTCGGCGAAACCACCGACAAGGATGGCCAGACCGTCAAGCTGGACTGCAGGATCACCGTCATTGCCGACGCCAAGGCGGTCGTCACCGCGGTCTTCGGCGGCGGCAGCACCCTGTTCTGCGCCCGCGAGTTTCCCCCGGTCCAGGGCCCCAACCTGCCGGTGCCGGTGCCGGCCGCCGGCGCCCTCAGCGCAGCGCCTTGACCGCGATCCGCGACAGGACAAGGGCCTTCAGGGAGGGGTCCTGCAGGGCCTGGGCGACACTGGTCGCCCGCGCCAATTCGTCGGCACCGAGCAGGGCCAGGGCCAGGTTGCCCTGCACCACTTCGCGGTTCTCGCCGCTCTGTACTTCGGTAAGGGCGCGTTCGACGGTCGCGACCGCGCCGCGTTCGGCATAAATGCCGGAAATCTCTACCGCGACGTCCTCGCGCTCGGGGCCGTCGCCCATCAATTCCAGGGCCAGAAACGCCCCGTTTGGGTCGGCCGTCAGGTCGCGCGCCCGGGCCACCGCCACCCGCCCGAAACTCGATTGCCGGGCCTGTCCTTCGACCATGGCACCGGCCGCGGCCAGCGCACCGTCCAGGTCCCCGGCCTCGGCCAGGGCGCCGGCAACCGCGTCGAGCACGGCGTCCCGCACCGCCATCTCGCCGATTTCCGGCGCAAGGTCCCGGGCCAGGCCGGGGTGCTGGCGCTCGACGAAGGCCGCCGCCACGCCGCGCAGGGCCAGGTCGCGCCGCGGCGGCTCGCCGATGGCGCGGGCCGCTTCCACCGCGTCGTCGTCCAGGCCGCCCCGGGCGGCGGCGACCGGCAACTGGCTTTCGATTTCGGGGACCAGTTCGGGCGCCAGGATGCGCACCCCCTCGATCGCCCCGGCAAAGGCCTGGCGCGCCCGCTCCGGGGCCCCGGCCTGGCCCAGGGCGGTGCCCAGGGTCAACAGCGCCAAGGCGCGCTCGCGGGGGTCGCCCGGGCCGGCCAGGAGGTCCGAGGCCAGATCGCTCGCCTTTATGCTGGCCTCCGTAAGACCGGCGGCGGCGAATTTCAGCGCCGCGTCCATCAGCACATCCAGTTGGCGGCCAGGATTGTCCAGGCCGTCGACCAGGGCGAAGAAGCGCTTGGGATCGCCAATGGCGACGGCGGTCGCCGCCCCGTCCTGCCGCAGCCGCTGGACCCGGGCCGGGTCGGGCAGGGCCCCGGCCAGGGCCACCGCCTCGTCCAGCAGGGCACCGGCCTGGGCCGGCTCGACATCGACGGCGGCCCGGGCGAGGCGACCCAGACCGCCGAACCGCTGTTCCGGATCGGCGATCTGCCGGACCAGAGCCAGCGCCGGGTCGCGCTTGCCGGCGCGCAACAGGACCTCTGCCACCCCGGCCGTCGCCAGGGCACGGCTGTCGCCATCGGCAACAAGACCCAGGGCCCAGTCGATCCGGGCCTGGTCCCCCCGTTCCGCCGCCCGCGAGGCGATCGCGGCAAAAGTGTCGTCCCGGGTCGCCGAATCCTGAATCTGGATGGCGATCATATTGGCCTGATCCCAGGCGCCGACCTCGGCCTGGCCCTCGGCCAGGCTCGACAGCACCATCGCCCGCTCGTGGGGGTCGCCGACCGCGCCCGCCGAATTCAGGGCGTCGTCCAGCAGGGTGGCCATTGCCGGGCCGGCAGGGGCCGCCAGCAGCAGGGCCACGGCAAGGCACAGACGAAGCGGCGAAGGCGGACGGGGCACGTTTGACCGATAGTGGAACGGAGGGCGACGCAGGCACCGGGTCGGCCCGGTCGCCGGCATCATGACGGCAGACGGCAGCGGCTTCAATCGTCTGTTGGCCGGCCACGCCAACCTCGACAGCGCGCCCCCCTTCGGCGCTACAGTGGCGAACAATCCCACCCAAGGACCCCAGGCAAATACGGTATCCCCATGTCGTTCGGATCATTGCTGCGGCCGTGGCCGCTGGTCGCCGCCCTGGCCGCGGGGCTGACCGCGGCGGCGGCACCGGCCGCGCCGGCCAAGACCCTGGTCTATTGCGCCGCCGGTAGCCCGGAAAGCTTCGATCCCCAACGGGTGCACAGCGGCACCGGCCTGGACGTGGCACGCGCCCTGTACGACCGGCTGATCGACACTGTGCCGGGCACCGCCGAACTGCGGCCCGGCCTGGCCGAGTCCTGGACGGTCACGCCGGACGGCCTGACCTGGGAGTTCAAGCTGCGGCGCCAGGTCCAATTCCACAGCACGCCCTATTTCACCCCGACACGCCCGGTCGATGCCGACGACGTGATTTTCACCTTCGAGCGGATGACAAAGGCGGACAATCCCGCGCATCCCTTGTCGGGCAGCCACGACGACTCGTTCGAGGCCATGGGGCTGGCCGGCCTGATCCGGCGGATCGAACGGGTCGACGATCGCACGGTGCGCTTTGTCTTGAACAGGCCCTACGCCCCGTTCCTCGCCGATCTTGCCATGGACTTCAGCGCAATCCTGTCCAAGGACTATGCCGACACCATGGTCAAGGCCGGGACCCCGGAGAAGTTCGACCGGCGCCCGATCGGCACCGGCCCCTTCGTCTTCGAGCGATACGAGAAAGACACCGACCTCCGGGTCCGGGCCAATGACGGCTATTGGCGGGGACGGCCCAGGCTCGATGGGCTGGTCTTCGCGATTGTCCCCGACAGCGGCGGGCGCGCCGCCCGGCTGGCCGCGGGGGACTGCCAGATCGCCACCGCTCCCGATCCCCGGTCGCTGGCCGAACTCGCTGCCACGCCGGGCCTCGCCGTGGTGTCCCAGGCGACGCTGAACCTCCGCTATCTCGCTTACAACACCCGGAAGCCACCCTTTGACAACCGGCTCGTGCGCCAGGCCCTGAATCGGGCCATCGACAAGGCCGCCCTCGTCGCCGCGCTTGGCGGGCGGCCCACGGCAACGCCGGTCCCGCCGGCCCTATGGTCCCATGACGGCACCATCGCGGACCCCCCGGCCAATCCCGAAGCGGCCCGGGCGCTCCTTGCCGAGACCGGCCTCACGCTGCCGGTGAAAACCGATATCTGGGCGATCCCCGCGCGGGGAGCCGACCCGCCCGACCTGAATGCTGCCGCCAAGCTGATCCAGGCCGACCTTGCCGCCGTCGGATTCGACGCAACCGTCATCACCCAGGACCGGGGGGCCGCGCTCGACCTTTGCCAGGACGGCCAGCACCAGATGTGCCTGGTCGACTGGACCGCCGACCAGGCCGATCCCGACGCCTTCCTGTCGCCCTTGCTGTCCTGCACCGCGGACCAGCCCGGCCGCGACAATATCGCCAAATGGTGCAACAAGGCGTTCGACGACCTGGTCGCTCGGGCGCGGGCCAGCAGCGACCGGACCGAGCGCCAGGCGCTCTACCAGCGGGCACAGAAGATCGTTCACGACGAGGCGCCGTTGTTCCTGATCGCCAACGGCACGGTCAGCGACGGCATCAGCACACGATTGGTGAATTATCGCCCCGGCCCCACCGGGCGCCGCGATTTCCGGGATGCCGACCTGACGGACCCAGTGCCCTGAGCGATCCCGTGCCCTGACCGATCCCCGCCCTGCCCCGACAGACTATGGCCGGGGCAGCGCCGCCAGGGCCGCCAGAAAGCGGTCGACGTCCTCGTCATCATTGTAATGGGCCAGGCTGACCCGCACCACGCCCCCCTGGTCGGCGAGGCCGAGCGCCGTGATCAGGCGCAGGGCATAGAAGTCGCCATGCCCCAGGGCGACGCGGTGGGCGAAGAAATGGCCGGCAACCGCGCCGGCGGTCTGCCCCGCGACGGCAAAGGACAGGGTCGGCGCGCGGCTGCCGTCGGCCCGGGGATTACCGATCACCCGAATGTCGGGACGCGCCGCCAGGCCGTCGAGCAGCCGCCCGGCGATGCGATCCTCGTGGCCCGCGAACAGCGTGAAGATGCGGTCGAAACGCGCCCGCAAATGCGCCGCCGGCAGGGCGAAATGATGGTCGTCCAGGGCCTCGATATAATCGGCGATGCCGACCAGGGCGGCCGAGAATTCATGGGGTTGGCCGCCCGGATTGAGCGTCGCCGGCGGCGTCTTGATGAAGATGTGGTTCTGCGGCGTCAGCCGTGAAAACAGCGCCTTGCGTATATACATTGCCCCGACATGGGGGCCGAAGGTCTTGTACAGGCTGAAATAATAGAAATCGACGTCGAGTGCCTTGACGTCGGGCAGGCGATGGGGGGCGTAGGAGACCCCGTCCACCGCCAGCAGGGCGCCATGGCGCCGGGCCATCAGAGCCACCGCCGCGACGTCGTTGATGGTCCCCACGATGTTGGAGCAATGGGGCATGGCAATCAGGCGGGTACGGGACGACAGCAGGGGGTCGAGCCGCGCCAGCGACAGCTCCCCGGTCGCCGGATCGGCGCGCCACTCGCGGATGGCGATACCGAACTCGGCCAGGCGGCGCCAGGCACCGGAATTGGCCTCGTGATCCTGGTTGGTCACGATGATTTCGTCCCCCGGCTCCAGGGACGACCGCAGCGCCTGGGCAAGGACATAGATATTCATGGTGGTCGATGGGCCGATCACAAGCTCGCTGGCATCGGCATTCAGGAAGCTCGCCACCACGGCCTTGCCCGCCGCCAGGCGCGCCGTGGCCTCGACCGAGGCGGCGAAGCCGTAGTTGGGCTGGACCTGCAGTTCGCTCATGTACCGGGCGGTGCGGTCGACCACGCTGCGCGGCACATAGGATCCGCCGGCATTTTCCATGAACGCCCAGCCATTGGCCAGTTGCGGAAAATGCCCCCGGGCAAAGTCGACATCCAGCGCGACGTCGCTGCGGCGATCCATCTGTCACCCCACTCCAGCACGGCCTGGCGCCGACACGGCGAATCGCAGGCTTCAAGGCGGGGCATTATGCAGCGCCGCCCCCGGCACCGCCCAGGGGGTTGTGTGGTGGGGGGTCCGGTTCAGTCGGGACGCAAACGGCGCCCGCCGCCGCTCAGTCGAGCGCCTCGATTTGGCTTGCCACCCCGTCCAGCGGCTTGCGCCGGGGCAGGGACGCCACGGCGTCGCGTTCGCGAACGGCCCTGGGGGTCAGGGATGCGGTCGACTCGGTCGGCGCGGCGAGCACTTCGAGCTTTACCTTGCCCACGCCCCGGCGGTACATGCCGATCGCCTTGGCGGCGGCGGCCGACAGATCGATGACCCGGCCCTTCCGATAGGGCCCGCGATCATTGATCTTGACCACCACGGACTTGCCGGTGGCGATCGAGGTCACCCGGACCCGGGTATCGAAGGGGAGGGATTTATGGGCGGCGGTCAGGTCGTTCTGATTGTAGCGCTCGCCATTGGCCGTCTTGCGGCCATGGAAACCGGGACCGTACCATGACGCCACCCCGGTAACCGCCTGGACCACCCGGTCGGCCTGACGCTCCACCTCTTTGGCATTTTCCCTCAGGGGTGCATCGGCCGGCACAGCGGTCCCGCCGTGTCCGTCATCGGCCACCGCACGGGCCACCACCACCGCCGGAACTCCGGACAGCAGCGTTGCCGTGACACCAAGGCCAGCCCCAAGGGCCCCGCCAAGCACGATCATGCGTAGCGCCAGCATGGTCCTCGTTTCTCGGGGTGCCCCCGCCCCCCGTCTGCTCCAGTTTGGACATGGCAATCCCAGGCCGGTGCCCCCACCGGGACCCAGGGATCATCCCCCCGCAGGGCGGTACCCGACGGGATCAAGGCTTGCGGATATTTGCCCGCCGGGTCACCCCGGGCTGGGCGGCACATCCGCTTTTGGCGACCGCCTTAGCGGTTCGGCCGGCGCGCTGCAGCGGCTTTCAAGCGCCACCGCAACCCAACGAAGCACATGGCAACAGCCAGTGCCACGACAACCATGTCAGGACTCAAACGTCCAAGCCTTGTGGGCCGGCGGCAACCTTACCGGTCTTGGTGCGATCAGACCATCCGGGCGGATGGACGGACCGGCTGCCCAGCCATGAAACAATGCCTACAAATGCGCGACCTGACAAGTCGGTCCTTTTGCATTGCACAATTCGTTGCGAATAGGCAAGCGAAAGATCTGCGCCCGATGTCTCGACACCAGTCGCCGCTGCCCCCGACCGGCGGCCTGATCTGGCCGCGAAGGCAAACTTCGATGCTGCCATTGCCGCGCGTGCCGGCCATTCCCTGCGACATCT
>JAJFJE010000090.1 GCA_021774355.1 Alphaproteobacteria bacterium | reverse complement strand
ACGGGACCACCGTGCCTGCCACGGACGCGTGGATGACCGGGTCAAGCCCGGTCATGACGACTGGGAGACGGGGCGCGCTCAGTGACGACGGGGCCGGCGGGGGGCGGGAACCGCCGCCTCAGTGCGCTTCGGCCCAGCTGTGGCCGATGCCGGTGTCGACCACCAGGGGCACGGACAATTCCAGGGAAGGCAACGCGGCCTGTTCCCTGACCCGCGCAACCACCGGCCGGGTCGCCTCGACCTCCGCCGCGGGGACTTCGAACACCAGTTCGTCATGGACCTGCAGCAGCATGCGCGCCGCCAGGCCGGCCTGGTCGAGGGCCGGCTGCATGCGGATCATGGCGCGGCGCATGATATCGGCGGCCGAGCCCTGGATCGGCGCGTTGATCGCCGCCCGCTCCATGAAGGCGCGGCGCGCCGCGTTCTTGTCGGCGATGCCCGCAAGATGGCAGCGCCGGCCGAACACGGTGGTGACATAGCCCTGCTGGCGGGCCAGTTCGCGGGTCTCGTCCATATAGCTGCGGATACCCGGAAAGCGCTGGAAATAACGCCCGATGTAATCCTTGGCCTCGCCCTGGGGGATGCCCAGCTGGGCCGCCAGGCCGAACGCCGAGATGCCGTAGATGATGCCGAAATTGATCGCCTTGGCACGCCGCCGGACCATCGGGTCCATGCCTGCCACGGGCACCCCGAAGACCTCGGAGGCGGTCATGGCATGGATGTCGAGGCCCTGGGCGAATGCCTCCTTGAGGCTGTCGATCCCGGCAATATGGGCGAGCAGGCGCAGCTCGATCTGGCTGTAATCGGCCGACAGCATGACCTGTCCGGGTTCGGCGACGAAGGCCCGGCGGATCTTGCGCCCGTCCTCGGTCCGCACCGGAATGTTCTGCAGATTGGGGTCGGTCGAGGACAGCCGCCCGGTCGATGTCGAGGCCAGGGCGAAGGAGGTATGGACCCGGCCGGTGGTCGGGCTGACCTGAGTCTGCAGGGCGTCGGTATAGGTCGATTTCAGCTTGGCCAGGAGGCGCCAGTCGAGGATGCGGGCGGGCAGGGCGTGGCCCTGGGCGGCCAGTTCCTCAAGCACCGCGGCATCGGTCGAATAGGCCCCGGTCTTACCCTTCCGGCCGCCGGCCAGAGCCATCTCGTCGAACAGGATCTCGCCCAGCTGCTTGGGACTGCCCAGGTTGAAGGGACGTCCGGCCAGGCCGTGGATCTCGCCTTCGAGGGTCGCCATGCGGGCTGCGAAATCCGCCGACAGCCGGGCCAGCTCGACCCGGTCGACCATCACCCCCTGGCGTTCCATGCGGGCGAGAACCGCCGGCAGGGGCCGTTCCAGGGTCTCGTAGACGGTCAGCAGCCGGGCCGGGATCAGCCGCGGCTTCAGCGCCCGGTGCAGTTGCAGGGTGACGTCGGCATCTTCAGCGGCATAGCGGGTGGCGTCGGCAATGGCGACTTCGTCGAAGCCGACCCGGTCCTTGCCCCGCCCGGCGACGTCGGCAAACTTGACCGTGTCGATGCCGAGATGGAGCGGCGCCAGTTCGTCCATGCCGTGGCCGTGCAGCCCGCCTTCCAGGACATAGGAGATCAGCATGGTGTCGTCGATCGGCGCGATGGCGATGCCCAGGGTCGCCATCACCACCATGTCGTATTTGATGTTCTGGCCGATCTTCAGGACCGAATCGTCCTCCAGAAGGGCCTTCAGGAGAGGCAGCGCCTGGTCGGCCGACAGTTGGGCCGGGACCGCGCCGTCGAGCGCCAGGCCGCCGCCGCGGGCCCGGTGGGCCAGCGGCACATAGCAGGCGTGGCCCGGCTCGATGCACAGGGAAAAGCCGACCAGGCGGGCTTCGACGGCGTCGAGGCTGGTGGTCTCGGTGTCGAAGGCAACGGCGCCGGCGGCGGTTGCGGCGGCGATCCAGCGCTGGAGGGCGGCCGGATCGGCCACCGTCTCGTATTGGGCCGGTCCGGCCGGGGCGGCGGCGGGGTCGGCCGGGCGCGCCAGGGGCGCGCGCACCATGCTGGCAACCGGCGCCTGGGGCGGGGCGGCGGCCGGCACGCCGTTCAGGCGGGCCAGCAGTTTGGCCGTCAGCGAGCGGAACTCGTTTTCCTCGAGGAAAGGCAGCAGCCGCGCCGGATCGATTGGCGCCACCTTGAGGTCGTCATAGGCAATGTCGAGCGGCACGTCGCGCTTCAGGCGCACCAGTTCGTGGCTGATCCGCGCCTTGTCGGCATTCTCTTCCAGGGTCTGGCGGCGCTTGGGCTGCTTGATCTCGGCGGTCCGGGCAAGCAGGGTCTCGAGGTCGCCATAGGTCCGGATCAGTTCGGCGGCGGTCTTCTGGCCGATGCCCGGCACGCCCGGGACATTGTCGACCGAATCGCCCATCAGGGCCTGGACCTCGATCACCTTGTCGGGGCCGACGCCGAACTTCTCCTCGACTTCGGGCGGGCCGATGCGCCGGCCCTTGACCGGGTCGAGCATCTCCACCAGGCCGCCGACCAGTTGCATCAGGTCCTTGTCGGAGGAGACGATGGTCACCCGGGCGCCCCGCGCCCGGGCGGTCTCGGCCAGGGTGGCGATGATGTCGTCGGCCTCGTACTGGTCGCGCTCAAGCTGGCAGACATTGAAGGCCCGGGTCGCCGCGCGGATCAGGGCGAATTGCGGCACCAGATCCTCCGGCGGATCGGGGCGGTGGGCCTTGTAGGCGGGATAGAGCGCGTTGCGGAAGGTGTGGCGGCCGGCGTCGAAGATGACCGCCAGATGGCTGGGCCGGTCGCCATTGCCGAGTTCCGCCAGGAAGCGGGTCAGGATGTTGCAGAAGCCGAGGACCGCATTGACCGGCGTGCCGTCCTTGCGGGTCAGGGGGGGCAGGGCGTGATAGGCCCGGAAAATATAGCCCGAGCCGTCGACCAGATAGAGATGCTCGGCCCGCGCCGCCGCCTCTGCCGCTTCCGCCATGGCTCAGTGGGCGTGGGCTGCGGCGTGGCCATGGGCTGCCGCCAGGACATAGAGGCGGCCGCAATAGGGACACGGCACCTGGCCGCGGCCTTCCATGTTGAGCCACACCCGGGGGTGGCCCAGGGCGCCGTCGCCGCCGTCGCAGGCGACGATCTCGTCGTCGGAAGAAAGCGTTTCGGGCGGCTCGATCGCCATGGCTGAACACTCCTTTTTTCGCGCGGGGATCTTGGGCCGCGGGCGCGCGGTTGTCCATGGTCAGGGGCCGTTGGGGCAAGGGCTTTTTGCCCCGCGGGCGGGGTTGCCGGCCCCGCCACCTTCGGCTATGGTGCCGCCCTTCCCGCTGCTGGACCCGTAGCTCAGCTGGATAGAGCGCTGCCCTCCGAAGGCAGAGGTCGCACGTTCGAATCGTGTCGGGTCCGCCACCACCATCGGAAATTCCAGGCGCTGCCGGCGCCGACGCCCCGAGGGGTCGCGCAGGGCCGCCCAATCCGTGCTCAGAACAGCAGCCGTGCCGCCTCGGCCCGTTCCTCCGGGCTCAGCCGGGGATTGGGCCGGGCCGGGCCGAAGCCCAGCAGGTAGTCGATCGCCCGGCAGCCCTTGGTGTCGGCCTGCCGGGGATCGGCGCCGGCCGCCAGCAGCAGCCGGATCATGGCCAGGGAGGCATTCGCGGCGGCGTAGTCGAGCGCGGTGCGGCCGTCATGGGCCGGCATGGCCCGGAACGGATCACCGTCGCTCCAGGTGGCCGCATTGATCCGCGCTCCGGCGGCCAGCAGGCGGGCGG
>JAJFJE010000089.1 GCA_021774355.1 Alphaproteobacteria bacterium | reverse complement strand
TCGCCCGCCTGGAATTTCGGCTCCATCGAATCGCCCACCGCATAGACCGCAAAGGCATTGCCGACAGCCGCCAGCTGGGCCGGGCGGTGGACATGTTCCAGCGGCCGGCCCTGGTCGACGAACAGGGCATTGGCGCCCCCCCGGGCGGCGCCGCAGACCGGCAGGTCGCGTGCCGGAAGCGGGCCGTCGCGCCAGGGTCCGCCGCCGGGGCGGGCGGTCGGCGCCGTCGCCTCCTCGGGCATCAGGTCGCTGGCCTCGCAGCCCAGCACCCGTGACAGGCGGATCATCCAGTCGATCGTCAGGCGGCGTTCGCCCCGTTCCAGCTTGACGATCTGCGAGCGCACGGTGCCGGCCCGCTCGGCCAGCTGATCCTGGGTGAGCGTGGCGCGACGACGCATTTCGGCCAGACGATTTTGCACGAACGCAGCACTCCGACATGTACCCTAACCATATACGATGTACCCATATCGTGCAAATTGTTCTTGATTCGTTCTCGTTGAACCTGTAATGTGGGAACAATATCCGTCATGAGATGGGGGCGCCATGTGGACACCAGCACTGGTTGAGGGGTTGCTCGCGGAAGCGGTTGACACCTTGCGCCGGCTGCCCGACCGGGAGGCCCGCTTTCGCGCCGGGGTCGGGTCGGCCTGGCCCGATGTGGTCCGGGACGCGGCCACCGCCTATGGCGCCGACGGGGTCCGGGTCCGCCTGGGGCCGCCGTCGCCGGCGGCCATCGACCGGCTGGACCGGGTGATTGCCTGGCTGGCCTGGCTGAACGAGCCCCAGCGCCGCATCGTCTGGGCGGTGGCCAGCGGCTTCACAGTGGCCCGCCTGGCGCGCCAGATCGGCTGTCACCGCAACACCGTCGCCAACCGCCACGCCGCGGCCCTGCGCCTGATCGCCGGCCGCCTCGGGGGCGAGCAGCGGCCGGCTCCGTTGGCGGCGGCGGCGCCGTGATGTCCGGCCGAGCCCCGTTCAGGCGACGCTTGCCGGCGCCTCTGGCGGGCCGGGAAAATGGCAGGCGGTGAGGTGGCCGCCGCTGTCCACCAGGGGCGGGGCCTCGCGCGCGCAGCGGGCCGTGCCGATCGGGCAGCGGCCGAAGAACCGGCAGGTCCGGGGATCGGGATCGACCGGGCTGCGCGGCTCGCCGGACAGGCGGATACGGCCGGCGGCGGCCCCCGGGATCGCCGACACCAGGGCCTGGGTATAGGGATGCCGAGGGTGATGAAAAACATCCTCGGCCGGACCCAGTTCCATCACCTTGCCGAGATACATCACCATCACCCGGTCGCACAGCAGGCGGACGACATTCAGGTCGTGAGAGACGAAGAGATAGCTCAGGCCCAGGTCGCGACGCAGGCGGTCGAGCAATTGCAGGATCACCGCCTGGACCGAGACATCGAGGGCGGCGGTCGGCTCGTCCAGGACCAACAGGCGGGGTTCGACGGCGATTGCCCGGGCGATATTGATGCGGGCCTTCTGGCCGCCCGACAATTGGTGGGGCAGGCGGCCGAGCAGGGCCTGGGGCAGGCCCACCCGGTCGGCGGTTTCGGCCACCCGGGCGGCCAGGACGGCGCCGCTCCGCATGCCAAGCAGGCGGCGCAGGGGCTCGGCAATGGCATCGAAGCCGGTGTGGCGCGGGTTCAGGCTGTCGCTGGGATCCTGGAACACCATCTGGATCCGCGCCCGGTCCGGGTCGCGGGCAAAGCGCCGGGCCGGGATGTCTGCGATGGCGCGGCCGTCGAACCGGATGGTGCCGGCGCTCGGGTCGCTCAGGCGGCACAGCATGGCGACCAACGTCGACTTGCCGCAGCCCGACTCGCCGACCAGGCCGAGGCTCTCGCCGGCGCCGATGGTGAAGCTGACGTCGTCGACCGCATGGAGCACCGGCCGGGGTGCCGGCGGCCGGCCGGCCCGGGCGGCCAGGCGGGCGGCCAGTCCGGGCGGCGGCCCCAAAGGATAGAGCTTGCGCAGGTGGGCGACCTCGAGCAGGGGCATCGTCATAGCGGATTCCGGCATTTGACCAGGTGCCCTGTGTCCAGTTCCGTCATCGCCAGGCCGGGCAGGTCGCAGGCCGGCAGGGCCCGGGTACAGCGCTGCCGATAACGGCAGGGCGGCAGGGTGCCGCGCAGGTCGGGCAGGCTGCCGGGGATTGACGTGATCGCTTCCAGGCCCCGGTCGGGCGCCGGCGTGGCGGCGATCAGGCCGGCGGTGTAGGGGTGGCGCGGGTTGCTCAGGAGGGTGGCGACCGCGGCGCTTTCGACCACGTGGCCGGCATGCATGACCACCAGCCGGTCGCAATAATCCGCCGCCATGTGGAGATCATGGGTGATCAGCAGGGCGCCCATGTTGCGCGCCCGGCACAGCTCCTGCACCAGGTCCATGATGGCCGCCTGGGTGGTCACGTCGAGGCCGGTGGTCGGCTCGTCGAGGATGAGAAGCTGCGGGTCACAGGCCAGCGCCATGGCGATCATCACCCGCTGGCACATGCCGCCCGAAAGCTCGAACGGATAGGCCCCGTAGCGCCGGGCGGGATCGGTGATGCGGACCTGGGCCAGGGCCTCGACCGCCTTGTCCCGGGCGGTCCGGGTGGTCGCCCCGGAATGGCGGAGCAGGACGTCGGCGATCTGCCGCCCGATGGTGCGGATCGGGTTGAGCGCGGTGCGCGGGCTCTGGAAGATCATCGACATCTCGCAGCCGCGCAGGTCCTGCAGATCGCGCTCGGAGGCTGCGGTCAGATCGACCCCGCTGTAATGCATGGTGCCGCCGGTGATGCGCGCCGCCGGATCCTGGATGCCCATGACCGCATAGGCCGAGACCGACTTGCCCGAGCCGCTTTCGCCGACCAGGCCGACCATCTCGCCCCGGCCGACGGCGAAGCTGACTTCCTCAAGTGCCTTGACCACGCCGGAGCGGGTGCGGAAGCTGACCGACAGGCGATCGACGGCGAGCAGGGCGGCGGCCATCGCGGTCAGGTCCGCTTGCGTGGGTCGATCAGGTCGCGCAGACCGTCGCCCAGCAGGTTGAAGCAGAACACCGCCAGCATCAGGGCGGCGCCGGGGAACAGCGCCAGCCACCATTCGCCCGAGATGATATAGGTCGCGCCCTCGGCGACCATGATCCCCCATTCCGGGGTCGGTGGCCGGACCCCGAGGCCGATGAAGGACAGGCCGGCGGCGTTGAGGATCGCCCAGCCCATGTTGAGCGAGACCTGGACCATCATGGGCGGCAGCGTGTTGGGGAAGATGTGCAGGGCAAGCAGGCGCAACTCGCCATTGCCGGCCAGCCGGGCGGCGTCGACGAAGCCGGCCTGGCGGCGGATTGCCACTTCGGCCCTGGCGACCCGGGCGTAGAAGGGCAGGTTGATGATCGCCGTGGCATAGACGATGTTCTCCACCGTGTTGCCCAGGGCAGCGACGATGCCCATGGCCAGGACGAATAGCGGGAAGGCCATGATGGTGTCGGCGACCCGCCCGATCACCCGGTCGGCGATGCCGCCGTAGAACCCGGCGACGGCGCCCAGGCTGCTGCCCAGGGCAAAGGACAAGGTGACGGCGCAGACCGAGATCAGCAGGTCGAGGCGGGCGGCGACGATCACCCGGCTCAGCACGTCGCGGCCCAGATGGTCGGTGCCGAACCAGTGGCTGGCGTTGGGCGGCTGGAGTGCCAGGGCGGCCTGGGTGGCCAGCGGATCATAGGGGGCGAGCAGGGGGCCGAACAGGCCGAGCACGACCAGGACGAGAAACAGGCCGAAGGCGACCACGGTCACCGGATTGTCCCGCAGGACATAGACCAGATGGCGGGCGAAGGTGCTGGTCATCCGTCCATCCCCAGGCGCGGATCGATCAGGGTGTAGAGCACGTCGATCGCCAGATTGACCGCAATGAACAGCATGGCCATGGTCAGGACGAAGCCCTGGACCGCCGCATAGTCCGAGGCGATCAGTCCCTCGATCGCCCAGGAGCCCACGCCGGGCCAGGAAAACACCTTCTCGACCAGGACGTTCGAGCCGAGCAGGAACGAGAACACCATGCCCAGGGTGGTGATCACCGGCAGCAGGGCGTTGCGCAGGGCATAGGTGATCAGCACGGTGCGCCGGCGCAGCCCCATGGCCCGGGCCGTGCGCACGAAATCGCCGGACAGGACCTGGATCATCGAGCCCCTGGTCATGCGTGCAATCGGCGCCAGGGCGAACAGGCCGAGCGTCAGGGCCGGCAGCACCAGTTGCCGCAGGGCGGCGAAGAAAGTCTCGGTGTCGCCGGCCAGCAGGGCGTCGACGGTATAGAAGCCGGTGACCTGGGGCGGCGGCAGATAGATGAAGTCGAGCCGGCCCAGGGGCGACGGCGCCCAGCCCAGCAGGTAGTAGAAGACATAGACCAGGAACAGGCCGCTGAAGAAGGTCGGCAATGAAACCCCTGCCGTCACCACGACGCGGCACAGATGGTCGACCCAACTGTTCGGCCGGGTCGCCGCCAGAACCCCCAGGGGAATCGCCACCATGAGGGCAAAGAGCAGACCCAGGCCGGTCAGTTCGATCGAGGCCGGCAGGCGCTCGGCCAGTTCAATGGTGACGGGCCGGCCGCTGCTGACCGAGGTGCCGAGGTCGCCCTGGGCCAGGGCCACGACATAGCCGACGAATTGTTCGGGCAGGGAGCGGTCGAGGCCCAGCTGGTGGCGCACCGCCTCGATCGATTCGGCGTCGGCCGCGGCCCCGGCGAAATAGGCCGCCGGGTCGCCCGGCAGGGCCCGGGTCAGGACGAAGGTCACCACGACCACGCCGATGATCGAGGGGATGGCGCCGGCCAGGCGCCGGGCGACCAGCCCGAGGCGGGAACGGGTGGCCATCGTCCCGTCCTAGGCCACCACCACCGGCCGCAGATCGATCTGGCGGTGGAACCAATAGGCATAGCCGGAGACGTTGGGCTGCATCGCCACTTCGAGGAACGGCTGGTAGAGCGGCACCAGGGGGACGTCCGCGATGGCCGTCGCCAGCATGCTGCGGATATTGTCGGCGTAACTTGGGTCGTCCTGCGCCATGTTGATGGTCGTGTCGACCAGGGCGTCCATGGCGGGACTGGAATATTTCATCGTGTTGAACAGGTGGCCGGTATAATAGACCCAGTAGAAATAGTAATCTGGGAAGTTCAGCCAGCCGCCGAAATTTTCCAGCAGGAAGGGCAGCGATTTCTCGATCTGGGCGCGCGAGCGCCAATTGGCCCCGGCGACCTTTTCGACGGTGATCCGGATGCCGATCTTGGCCAGTCCCTCCTGGATCAACAGGGCCGCCGGCTCCTGCCAGTCGGCCAGCCCGAGATTGATATAGAGCGTGGTCTCGAAGCCGTCGGCCAGGCCCGCCTCGGCGAGCAGGCCGCGGGCCTTGTCCAGGTCGGTGCCGAACGGCATCGGCTGTGGCCAGACCGGCTCGGACGGCGCCTCAGGGCCGCCCCATAGCGGCACGCCGCGGCCATAGGCGGCCAGCTTGAAGATGTCCTCGTAGGGCACCGCGGCGGCCACCGCCCGGCGCACCCGGACATCGTCGAAGGGCTTCGACGTGACGTTCATGCACAGCGTGTGGGCGCAGCATTCGATCGGGCTGCCGACCACCGTGACCTTGCCGCCCCGGGACAGTTCCAGCGCATCCTTGGACGGCAGGTCGATTGCCATATGGGCATCGCCCCGTTCGATCAGGGCGCGCCGGGTTGCCGCCGATGGCACCTGGCGGACGATCACCCGTTTCAGGGGCGTCACCGGGCCGCCGACCCAGGCATCATTGCGGGCATAGACCGTCTGCTGGCCCGGATCCCAGCGTTCCAGCTTGAAGGCGCCGCTGCCCAGGGGCGTCTTATGCAGATATTCGAGCGCCCAGGGATCGGCGTCGGTGGCGTGTTTCTTCGCCTCGGCCGCGTTGATGATGATGGGGACGGGCACGCCCAGGTCGGGCAGGGACAGCTTGCTGGGGCGCAGCAGGTCGATGCGGAAGGTGCGGTCGTCGACGACGACGAACTGCTCGGGCTTTTCCAGCGATCCGGCGGCCATCTGGGTGGTCGGGAAACCGCCGACCGAGACCGCCCGGTCGAACGACCATTTGACGTCCGCCGCGGTCACCGGGGCGCCGTCCCAGAACGTCGCATCGGGCTTCAGGATGAAGGTGAGGGCGGTTCCGTCGGCGGAGAATTCCCAGGATTCGGCCAGTTCCGGCTGGATCACCGTGTGGTCGTAGGACAGGCTGCCATCGGCCAGGGTCTTGATCCCGTAGGTCACCAGCCGGTCATAAAGATTGACCGCGACCTGATAGGCCGGCCGGTTGGTTCCGGCGCGGTGGATATCCATGCTGTTGGGACCGTCCGCCGTCAACAGGACCAGGGTGCCGCTGGCCGCCGCGGCCTCGGCCGGCAGGTATTTCAGCACCGGCAACAGCGTGCCGCCGGCAAGCGCCGCCCCGGATGCGAGAAACTGTCGACGATCCATCTGCTGCTCTCCCCCACCTGCACCGGCCCCGCGGGGCCGCTCGGGAACAGCATCCGCAAAACCCGTGCCAGATGCCGGGGCCGGCGGAAACCCGCCCGTTTCCGGCACGGGCGGCGGCGCGATCATGGCGCCGCAG
>JAJFJE010000088.1 GCA_021774355.1 Alphaproteobacteria bacterium | reverse complement strand
CCAGGGCGGTCTTGCCCATGGAGGGCCGGCCGGCCAGGATCAGCAGGTCCGAGCGATGCAGACCGCCGAGCCACTGGTCGAGATCGACGAAGCCGGTCGACACGCCGACCAGGCGGCCGTCGCTCTTATAGGCCGTCTGGGCCGCCTCGATGGCATGGGTCAGGCCGACGGAAAAGGCCAGCAGCCCACCCTCGCGGCTGCCCTGTTCGGCCAGGCGAAAGAGCTGGGCCTCGGCCGCCTGGATCTGGTCCTCGGCGCTGGAATCGATATCCGGCTGGTAGGCGGTATTGACGATGTCCTCGCCGACCTGGATCAGTTCCCGCTTCAGGGCATCGTCATAGATCGCCTGGCCATAATCGGCGACGTTGATGATGGTGATGGCATTTGCCGCCAAGCGCGCCAGATAGCTCACCCCGCCCAACTCGGTCATGGCGCTGTCGCCCTGGAAAAACGGCTGCAGCGTGATCGGATTGGCAATCTGGCCGCGTTCGATCAGCTTGGCTGCATGCTCGTAGATCCGCTGGTGCAGCGGCTCGAAGAAATGGCCCGGCTGGAGAAAGTCGCTGACCCGGCTGAGTGTTTCGTTGTTCACCAGGAGCGCCCCCAACAGCGCCTGTTCGGCGTCGATATTGTAAGGCGGTGTCCGGTAGCCGGGGGGATCCTGCGGGTCGGTACGCGCGACCAGCGTCGGTATGCGGGAGGGTTCCATCGGCGCAGTCTAACCCGAAGCGGTGCCCGGCGATCCCCTGATTCTCGTCCACAGCCTGTGGACAACGGGGATGCAAAGCCATCCGGCGGACCTTGGCCGCGGTCCACAGCGGTCCGCCCCCGGTGCACCGGGGGCGGTGGGCCAGATGCCGGCCGCGATCGTCAGGCGCGGCGCCGTCCCGACGTGCGGTGTTCGGCGGGCGCTGCCGGTTCGGCCCGCGGATGATAGAGATAGTCCCGGGTCATCGGCACGGCGTCGCTGCGCCGGCTCAGCTGCAATTGGAACACCACCTGGCCGCCGGTCCGGAACGAGGCCTCGCACGAGGCAAGATAGAGGTCCCACATGCGGCAGAAGCGAAGATCGTAGAGCGCCTCGGCCTTGTCCCAGTTGGCCAGGAAGCGGCGGCGCCATTCCTTCAGTGTTTCGGCGTAGTGCAGGCGCCAGACCTCGACGTCGCACAGCACCAGGCCGCTGCGCTCGACGGCATCCATCACCTCGGACAGGGACGGGGTATAGCCGCCGGGGAAAATATACTTGGCGATGAAGCTGTTGGTCGGACCCGGCGGGCCGCTCCGCCCGATGGTGTGGACGAGGGCGACCCCGTCATCGGCCAGATGGTCGCGAATGGTCGCGAAATAGGCGTCGTAAAAAGTCACCCCGACATGCTCGAACATGCCCACCGACACGATCCGGTCGAAGCGCCCCTGTACCTCGCGGTAATCGGTCAAGGCAAAGCGCGCATGCTCGGCAAGCCCGGCCGCTTCGGCCCGCTGGCGGGCAAGGGTCAGTTGTTCGGTGGACAGGGTGATGCCGGTGACGTCGGCGCCGTACAGGCCGGCGAGGTCGAGGGCCAGACCGCCCCAGCCGCAGCCGATGTCCAGGACCCTATGGCCGGGCCGCAGCAACAGCTTGCCGGCGATGATCTGCTTCTTGGCCGCCTGGGCAGCTTCCAGGCTGATCCCGGGCTTGGGCCAATAGGCACAGGAATATTGCCGGTCGTCGTCGAGAAACAGGTCGTAGAGCGCGCCCGACAGGTCGTAGTGATGGGCCACATTGGCGCGCGCGCGGGTGATGCGATTGAACTGCTCGATCGGCCGCAGCCAGCGGCGCAGGGTATTGGTCAGTCCAGCGGTGCCGGAAAAGCCGCGCCGCTCGATATTCTCCAGGACCACCGACAGGAAGGCGACCAGATCGCCTTCGACCATGGTGAATTTGCCGTCCATATAGGCTTCGGCAAAGGCGATCGAGGGGTCGTAGAGGATCCGGGGATCGTTGGCCCCGGCCTTGACCGCGAGCGTTGCGACCGGCGCCACCGTCGGGTCGCCATAACGCCGGGTGGTGCCATCGGGATAGCGGACGGCGATACCGCCATCCTGAATCAAACGCTTCAGCAGGGCGTCAAGCAACATGGTTACGATCCCCCGATCCGAACAAACTGGACCAATGACCGGCCGCGTCGGGCGGCACCTTCCGGTGCCGCCCGATACCAGTCTAGGAATCTTAACTAAAATCGCAACACCCGGTATCGCGGTACCGGGTGTTTTAGGTCATCGGCGGTGGCTCAGACCTCGTCGACGGCGTCTTCGTCATTGACCGTCGCATTGGCCGTGTCGTCGAGCACAACTTCGCCGGTAGAGGCCTGAACCTCTGCATCGGCAGCGTTGCGCGCCACATTGACGTCGACCGTTACCGACACTTCCGGATGGAGCATGACGCGTACCGTTTCCAGGCCCAGGACCTTGATCGGCTGGGCCAGCAACACCTGACGGCGATCGACCGACAAGCCGGCAGCTTCCAGCGCCTCCGCGATGTCGCGGTTGGTCACCGAACCGTAGAGTTGCCCGGTATCGCCGGCCTGCCGGACGACCACCACCTTAAGGCCGGCCATGCGGCCGGCAATCGCTTCGGCTTCCTTCTTCAGCTCGAGATTACGCGCTTCCAGATGGACCCGCTGGGTCTCGAACTTGGCCAGGTTGTCCTTGGTCGCGCGCAGCGCCTTTTGCTGCGGCAGCAGGAAGTTGCGGGCGTAACCGTCCCGGACCCTCACCACGTCGCCCATCAGGCCGAGCTTCTCGATCCGTTCCAAAAGGACCACTTGCATGACACTCTCTCCTTCAGTGGGCCGTCTGGCGTTGCCGCAGCCCGGCCCAAGTCTCGATCAGTCCCAGGGTGGCGATCGGAATGACCAGCCAGCCTTGAATCACCAACGCCGCGTAGAGCACACCCAGCAGGAATGCCCGGCCCGGCCAGTTCCGGCTCAGGCGGTGCACCACCGCCAGGCCGACCAGCGCATAGGCCGCCACGGCCACCACCACGAAAGCCCGCGCCACCAGGCCGGCATCGCCGTCGCTCATGGCGGCCACCGCGGCCGCCACGCCCAGCACGACCGCCAGAATGGCCGGCACCTCGACCAGGCTGTAGGCCGGGGACGGCCGCAAGGCCCGCCCCGACCGGCGCAACAGGCTCTGTGCCAGAATCCCGTTGGCCACCATGGTCAGCAACCATAAGCCCGCCGCAATCCCCGGTGCCCACGGGCCCAATGCCGTCAGCAGGACCCGCAATGCGCCGGCCTGCTGTTCGTCGACCGCTGCCGCCGTGACCACCGCATCGGCAAAGGCCTGCATGCTGCTGTCGACCGCAGCGGCCAGCCCGTCACCGACCACGCCCAGCACCAGGGCGAGGGCGACGACGCCGGCCGCTGCAAAGCCGATGATCCACAGCAGCAGATGGCCTGCCGGATACCATTGCCGCCCGTCCGGACCGTCCTGCCAGAGCACGGCCCGGCGGGCGATAAAGAACGGCGCCGCCCCGGTCGCCACCAGATAACTCAGCGCCCCGACCGGGGTCAGGACCAGGGCCAGAACCACGACCGCCGCGCCATTGCCGACCAGAACAGCCATCGGCCCCAGCCCCAAGCCGACCAGGAACAGGGGCAGGGGCGCGAGGTAGAAGGTCAGCAGCACCCCGAAGCCACCGCTGGCGGCCGACAGGAACAGCAGCGCCGACGCCAATCCGGCCCCGGCAGCGATGGCCAGATGGCGCCTCACGGCCGGATTGCTTACTTGACGATGTAAGGCAGGAGCGCAAGGTGGCGGGCGCGCTTGATCGCCTGCGACAACTCGCGCTGCTTCTTGGCCGACACCGCCGTGATCCGCGACGGGACAATCTTGCCCCGTTCGGAAATGAAGCGCTGCAGCAGCTTCACATCCATGTAGTCGATCTGCGGTGCGTTGGGACCGGTGAAGGGGCAGGTCTTGCGGCGACGGAAGAACGGCCGGCGAACCTGTCCGGCGGCTGCCGAAGCGCCACCACCACGTTGTTCACTCATGATTCGGCTCCCGTGCTGAATTCGTCGCGATCGCCATAGCCGTCGCGGTCGCGCCGGCGGCCGTCGCCGGCTTCGCGCCGCGCGCGCTCTTCCCGGGCTGCCTTGACCTGCATCATGATGGTCGGGCCGTCGGGCAACTGGTTCAACCGCAGGGTCATGAAGCGGATGATGTCTTCATTGATTCGCAAGGTCCGCTCCATCTCGGCGATGGCGGTTGCCGGCGCGTCGATGTGGAACAGGGCATAATGCCCCTTGCGGTTCTTGTTGATCCGGTAGGCCAGGTTGCGCAGGCCCCAGTTCTCGGTCTTGACCACCGTGCCGCCCTGTTCGGCGACCAGATTGGTCAGGGTCTCGATCAGGGTTTCAACCTGCTGGCTGGAAACGTCCTGGCGAGCGATCAGAATGTGCTCGTATAAAGGCATTGCCTTGTAGTCTCCTTTTGGCTGTTGACGGCCCGGAGTTGCGCGCAACCACCCGGGCCTAGCCGGCCCGATGCCGGCAAGGAGTCGATGAAGGCGCGCACTATACAGATTTCCATTTTGCCGACAAGCGGCTTCCGCCCGGCGCGAGGTGCCGCTTGACAGCGCGGTAGGGCGCAGGCAAACAGCGCCACCGCCTTACGTCATGGGACTTCGAAAAGATGCGTCGCGCGTTTACTTTCCCCGGCCAGGGGTCTCAAAGCA
>JAJFJE010000087.1 GCA_021774355.1 Alphaproteobacteria bacterium | reverse complement strand
GCCGCCCTCGATGCCCTGCTGGGGGTATGCGAGACCTGCGCCTGCCGGCGGCAGGCCTTGCTCGCCCATTTCGGCGAAAGCCATCCCGGCGCCTGCGGCAATTGCGATACCTGCCTTGCCCCGGTCGAGACCTGGGACGGCACCGAGGCGGCGCGCAAGGCCCTGTCGGCGATCTACCGCACCGGCCAGCGCTATGGTGCCGGCCACGTCATCGATGTGTTGCGCGGCAACCGCACCGAGAAGGTCGAACGAGCCGGCCACGACACGCTGCCGACCTTCGGGGTCGGCGCCGATCTCGATCTGCGGACATGGGGCTCGGTGCTGCGCCAACTGGTGGTGCTGGGCCATGTCGCGGTCGATCACGCCGGACACGGCGCCCTGACCCTGGAGGACAGCGCCCGGCCGGTGCTCCAGGGCCGCCAGCCGATCGCTTTCCGCCGCGACCGGATGGCGCCGGGTGGTGGCCGCAAGCGCGCTGCCCGCGCGGCCGAAGGGCCGGCCGCGGTCGCGGCGGCCGACGAGCCCCTGTTCCAGGCCCTGCGGGCCGAGCGGCTGCGCCTCGCCCGCGAACAGGGCGTGCCGCCCTATGTGATCTTTCACGATTCCAGCTTGCGCGAGATGGCCCGCCTGCGCCCCGCCTCGCTCGACGCCATGGGCGCCATTGCCGGGGTCGGTGCCGTCAAATGCGCCCGCTACGGCCAGGCCTTCCTGGACATCGTCGCCCAGACCGGGTGAGCGCAGGGGCGTTTTGGCCGTCGCGCAGCCCTATCGGTCTCCCGCGGGTCGATGACCGCCGGGTGCTGGCATTCGAGGGCTGTGGCAGCAATGCGATCCGAACCCGCGGGACGGACAAGAAAACCTGGGCCAGCATCCCCGCTGCCATCAAACGCGTTGCCCCCGGCGTTTTCGGTCAAAGCTTATGAGCCGACGGCTTGGTGTCGATGATCAGGGGGCCTAGCGGCGTCGCTGGCGGTCTGTGGGCCGCCAAGCTGGCCGCCATATCGTTATGATTGTACGATTATCGGCAATGCGATAAAAAAGGTTTGTCGAAGGGACGTGCGATGAGCGATTTCACCCTGGAACTTGCGGACGGCACGGTCATCGGCTTCACCAATCATTTCTACGATGACGATCCCGGAAGCGGCTGGGTCGATTATTTCCGCAGCCAGGTGGCGACGGTCATCGCCGGGGCGCCACGGCCGCCTGTCGTTGTCTATGAATTCGACTGGCTCGGACGGGAACCCCCCGATACCGATGATAACGGCTTCGAGTATCAATTCTCGAAATGGATCGAGGTCAAGAACCAGGAATTCTACGGTTTCGATAATCTTGCGTATCTGACGGTCTTCAACGTCGAGACAACGACCACATACGACTACTTCGACACCGACGACATCACCACATTCTCAGACAGGCTGGAGCTGGCCCTGGTGCGCGACGACGGGGTGTCCCACGTTGTCCTGGACGCGACGGCGGCCGGCAATGCCTGGCTGTTCGACAAGGGACCGGGCCGGGCAGGGGCGGTCTGGATCGACCAGATCGCGTCGGACGAATTCAAGCTGTCGCTCGCGACGATCAGCGAGACGGGAACCATCTCGCGCCGGTCCGAGCGCATCGACATCGGTCAAATCGAGACGGCGCCTAGCCTTCAGGGCATCAAGATCGGCGCCGTGGTGCAGAGTCCCGACGATACCATGGCGGCTGCGCTCGACATAGACGGGAGCGTCTTTCTGGGCCGGTTCTCGCCCCGGTTCGAGTTGGTCGGCCCGCTGAAGGCGGTCGACGGCGTTGCCCAGGGCGACCTGATTGGCCTTGTCGCCTTGCCTGGGGGCGGCTTCGTCATCAGCACCGCCGTGCACGCGCCGAGCGGGACCGCAGCCACGCTGTACGTTACGACCTACGACGAAGACTTCGCCGCCGCGGGATCGCCGCTGGCCATCCCGGTCGCCCAATGGGGCGGCGCCAGCCTGACCGACCGCGGCGACGGCAGTGTCGAAATCAGCTGGTTCGACGGCAGCCATGCGCACGGCAAAGTCGTGGGGCAGGCGGGCGATGTCGCGCATGGCGGCCCCGCCGCGGATATGCTTGTCGGCACCAGCTGGGCGGACAGCCTGTGGGGCGGTGGCGGCAACGACCGGATCGATGGTCGCGGCGGCAATGACGATCTGCATGGCGACGCCGGAAACGATATTCTCGTGGGCGGCCTTGGCGCCGACACACTGGACGGCGGCGACGGCAACGACATTGTCCGCTACGACATCAGAGTAAGCGTCAACCTCAAGAATCCCGGGGATAGCACGGGCGCCGCCGCGGGCGACAGCTTCGCTTCGATCGAGCAGATCCGCGGATCGGACGGCAATGATCGCCTGGTTGGCGACGATGCGGATAATGTGTTCCAGGGTCGGGGTGGCGACGATGTGCTCTCGGGCGGCGATGGTCGTGACCTGCTCATCGGCAACGCGGGCAACGACCGTCTGCGTGGGGGCGCTGGTGTCGACCAGTTCCGCTTCGACAAGGCGGCGGACGGCAAGGACTTGATTGCCGATTTCACGGTGGGCGTCGACAAGATCGGCATCCGGGCCGGCGGCTTCGATATCGACACCATCGCGCTGATCTCGGCGGCGACACCGGTGGCGACCGGATCGGCCCCGGTGTTTCTGTTCTCGACCGCCACTGGCGTTCTGTCGTTCGACGCCGATGGCGCGGGAGCCGGTGCTGCTGTCGAAATCGCCGCGCTATACGGTGTCGGCGCGTTGTCAGTTTCTGACTTCATCCTTATCGCCTGAGTGCAGGGCGACGTCCTGAACAAATGCCGCCCGGGGCGGTCCTTTCACGGGGCGCGGCGGTGCGGCCGGTTTGGACGTGAGCATTGGCACGGCGAAAGCGCGGCGCAACGCCTCGTGGCCCGCGCACCCTTGTCCCGTTCCTGGGGTATCAGGACCGATGACCCACCGTCAACTGCCGGCAGGTAACATCAGCCGATCGAGAGCACCCGGCGGATTTCGCCCGACTTGACGCCGATCGCGGCGGGCATGCGGGCGCCGGGCAGCACGGCGACGTCATAGAGTTCGTCGACCACGCCTTCGATGCGCAGCCAGTGGACGACGTCGCCGCTGGCCAGGTCGATGACATAGAGGCCGCAGCGCGGCTCGGCCTTCTTGGCGGCCAAAGCGGCGTCCAGGGGCAGGCCCGAAAAGGTCCGGTTCTGCCGGGATTTAGACAGTCCGACCACGGCATAGCGGCCATGGAAGGCAAGGCCGCGGCCGTAGCCCGGGAGGAACGCCACCGGCTCGAACCGGCCACCGGCCAGGTCGACAAAGCCGAACTCGCCCGCCCCGGAATTGAGCAGCCATAATCGGCCGTTCTGCAGCCGGGGCGAATGGGGCATGGCGAGGCCGGCGAGGACCGTCTCGCCGCTGGCGACGTCGACCACCACCCCGCCGCCCGAGCGATGATCGCGCCAGGCGTCGGCCACGTCGGTCGGCCCGACCGCGGTGACATAGGCGGGCCGCCCATCGGCCATCGCCAGGCCGTTCAGGTGGCAGCGGTCCTCGGCCGCCAGGCGGCTGACGAAAGGCGGCTTCCACAGGGGTTTGAAGCTGGCGGTGTCGCTGACCGTGGCCAGGCACGAGAACAGGGTGTTGACGAACACCGGCCGGCCGTCGCCGTCAAAAGCCAGATCATGAATATCGAGGTCGCCGGTCACCCAGGCGACCTGGGGCACGAACAGGCGATCGGTCCCCTCGGGCATTTTCTGGCCAGGCGCCAGGCTGTTTTCGAAGCGCCAGAGCTGCCACAGGCTGGCCATCAGCAGGGCATTGTCGCCGACCGCCAGGCCCATGCAGCGTTCGAAGCTGCGTTCGTGCACCCACAGCCTGCCATCCGGCTTGAGGCCGATGAAGAACAGCTTGCCCGCCTGGTAGGTGGTGAAGGCCAGCGACGCGCCGGCCTCGGCCAGCCAAGCCGCGAACTGCCGCGAGGTGCTGATCTCGAAAGCGGGCGCCGCCGGTGCCGCCGTCTCACCTGCTGCTGCCATGCGTCCCTCGCCCGAATCCTGACCGCCATAGCACCACAGACCAGCGTTTCGACGCCAGCCTTCTTGCCGGTCGCCGCGCGGCTCCAGCTTTGCCGAATGGCACTGCCCAGGATCGTGTCCGGGGGGGCCGGAAATCGACGCCAACAGGTCCGTCAGAGGCCAACATGACCAGGTTTCGGGGGCCGCAGGGCACCGACCCCTTCGCCGGCGCCGACGATCTCGGCGACGTCTTTAACGTCAAGGCCGGCGAACGGGCTGCCGCCGACACGGCGACCGGCCCCGGCCCCGGCGACACCCTGATCGTGGCAGTGGGCCCAGCCAGCTGACGGCGGCCGACCACCAGGCCGGCTTCACCCTGGCGTGAGGGCAGGGTCGAAGGTCAGGGCGATGCCGTTGATGCAGTAGCGTTGGCCGCTGGGCGGCGGGCCGTCCGGGAAGACGTGGCCGAGATGGCTGCCGCAGGTCGCGCAATGGACCTCGGTGCGGATCATGCCGTGGCTGCGGTCGGTGGTGCTGGCCACGGCGCCGGGCAGCGGATCGTCGAAGCTGGGCCAGCCGGTGCCGCTTTCAAACTTGCGCGTGCCCTCGAACAGGGGGCTGTCGCAGCCGGCACAGAGGAAGCGGCCCGGCCGCTTTTCGCGCAGCAGGGCACAGCTACCCGGCGCCTCGGTGCCATGGGCGCGCATGATGCGGTATTGTTCGGGCGTCAGGCGCTGGCGCCATTCCGCCTCGCTGCGGGTCACCGCATAGGCCTTGTCCATCGGCTCCTCCCGGCTGTCTCCGGGGCGAGTTTTCCGGCAAAGCGCCGCCCAGGGCAAGCCCTTCAGCGGCTGGCGGCGATATTGGCCAGGCCCTCGCCCATCAGATCCGGGACCGGGCCGTCGATCGCCCAGGGCGCGCGCGGCGCCCGCGCCAGAATTCGCTCCAGAAGATAGGCGGCGTCCTTGGCCACCCCCGAGAAGCGCCCGGAGCCCCAGGTGTGGAGCCACGGCAGGCCCAGGAAATAAAGCCCGTCAATGGCACTGACCCCGCGCTGGTGGCTGGGATAGCCCCGGCCGTTGAAGGCTGGCACCTCGATCCAGGAAAAATCCGCCCGGAAGCCGGTCGACCAGACCACCGCGGTGATCCCAGCCGCTGCCAGGTCGAGGGACAGGGGTGGATTCTCCGGCTGCCAGGGGGGCGTATAGGGCGGCTCGACCGGCGCTGCGATGGCGTTTTCGGCGATATAGGCGTCGATCGAGGCCTTGATCCGCGCCGCGGTGGCATCGGCATTGTCGAGATTGCGGGCGAGGTCGTCGCCCAGCATGATGCGGCCATCGGCTATATCGGTAAGCCGGCCGTGAAGCACCATGCCCTCCAAAGCGAATTTGCGCAGGTCGATCTCGCGCCCGCCGTCGCGCCCGGTGACATAGTGATTGGCCTTGCCCCGCACCTTCTCCTTCAAGGGATGCTGGTCGATCGGCATGTCGTAATGGCCCATCCGTTCCAGCCACTCGACCGCGTCCTTGCCGCGATAGCGCCGCGGTGCCCGGGGCGCGCTGCCGACGCACAGATGGACCTGGCGCCCCGCGAGATGCAGGTCCTCGGCGATCTGGCAGCCCGACTGGCCCGAGCCCACCACCAGCACCGCCCCGGGCGGCAGGGCCTGGGGGTTGCGATAGCGGCTGGAATGTAGCTGGGTGATGGTCGGGGGCAGCCGCTCGGCGAGGCGCGGCAGGGCGGCATTATGGTAGGAGCCGGCGGCGACCACCACCGCATCGGCGCTGTAGCGCCCGGCCGTGGTCTCCAGGATGAAGCCGCCCGCCGCCTCCCGGGTTACGGCGGTCACGGTCACGCCCTCGCACAGGGGCGGCTGGAAATGGCCGACATAGGCGTCGAGATAGGCCAGGATCTGGTCCTTGACCATGAAGCCGTAAGGGTCCGGCCCGGCATAGGGAAAGCCGGGCAGGCGGCACTGCCAGTTGGGCGTGACCAGGCAGAAGCTGTCCCAGCGCTCGGTCGCCCAGGCATGGCCGCGGCGATGCTTCTCGAACACCAGATGGTCGATGCCCTGGTCTTTCAAAAGATAACTCATGGCCAGGCCGGCCTGGCCCCCGCCCACCACCAGGACGGGATAATGGCGGGAGCGGTCGGGGCTGTGCAGGGTCATCGGGCTTGTCCTTTGGGCAATGGTGTCGTCTCGAGGCTGTCGATGGTGACCAGGCCGTCGCCCTGGCGGGCCGCCTCGTCTTCGATGCGGGCGATTTCCGACCGGGCCCGGCTGCAGGGCACGCCGAATTTGAGCCGCACCCGCTCGCTGGCAAAGGTCAGCGCGGTACGGCTCAGGGCGACGAACTCGGCCACCTGGTAGGTCGCACCGGGGGCGAAATAGGCGCGCACCACGGTCGAGGGCGAGTAGCAGGTGGCGGCGCGGCCGTCCGGCCAGCGGAAGCGGATCCAGAGCTCAGGCATGGGCAACCTCCGGGGCGGGGCCCGCCGCCCGGGCGGCGGCC
>JAJFJE010000086.1:0-10000 GCA_021774355.1 Alphaproteobacteria bacterium | reverse complement strand
TGCGCGCCTCCTACGCCCTTCCCGGGGTCTTCCCGCCGGTCGAGCGGAACGGCCGCTGGCTGGTCGACGGCGCCATCGTCAACCCGGTTCCGGTCTCGGTCGCCCGGGCCATGGAGGCGCGCATCGTCATCGCCGTGAACCTCAATGCCGACAGTTTCGGCCGGGCCCGGGTGCCCAGCCCGGCCCCCGATGCCGACGCCCTGATGCGCGCGATCAGGGCCAGCGCCGCCGACGACGCGCGGGCGGGGGGCGATGCGGACGAGGCCGAGGCCGGCCCGGCCGCCCTGCGCTGGCTGCCGGGGCGGCGGATCCTTGCCCGGCCGGGGCGGGCGCCGCGCCGGGCGACCCCGGGCGTCCTGGCGGTCATCGCCAACGCCTTCGATATCGTCCAGGACCGCATCACCCGCAGCCGGCTGGCCGGGGAGCCGCCGGACGTGACCATCGCGCCGCGCCTTCACGACCACGGCTTTCTCGACTTCCAGCGGGCCGACGAGATGATCGCCCTGGGCCGGGCCGCGGTCGAGCGGGCCTGGCCCGACCTCGACGCGGTGTTCGACGCCCTGGGTTAGGGGTTGGCCCGGCCGAGCCCCTGATTGGTTCGCCACAGCACCAGGGCGAAGCCGAGCGCCGCCACGCCGCCCAGCAGGACGCTGACCGGGGTCGCTTCGAGGCGGACGAACCACTGGCTGAAGAAATGGATGGCCCCGAAGCTTGCCACCAGATTGAGCACCCAGCGCCGCCCTTCGCGCGCCGCCCAGATCCCGGCACCGACCAGCAGCAGCGCCCAGACCAGGGCATAGACGGCGTCGGGCAGCCCCAGGGACCGCGCCCCCGGCCCGGGCATCCCGTCGCCATCGAGCGAGCCGACCAGAAAGGCGAGGTTGACCACGATCAGCGCCGCCCCGGCCCCGGCCAGGGTCAGCCGGTCGAGGGGCTTGGGCAGGCCCGGTGCCGCACCATAAAGGACCCAGCCCAGACCGGCGAAAACCAGGATCAGGACAAGCATGTCGGGCAGCGCCACGCCGCCCTGGACGCCGCCCCAGTCGAGTCCGCTTTTCACCGCCCCGGCCAGGGCGGCCACCGCCAGCGCCGCCAGGACCGTGCTGTTCACGACCAGGGCGGTCGCCGCAAAGACCGCGCCGATCACCAGGAACGCCCCGGCCTGGTGCCCGGTCTGGGCCAGCAGGCCGCCCGCCGCCGTCAAGCCGCCGATCACCGCGCAGATCTCGCCCAGCAGCCGCCAATCGGCCGGGGCGACCCGCCGCAGGCCGAAGCCCAGCACCATCACCCCCAGGCCAACCGCCAGGGCCGTCACCGGCTCCAGGAACAGGGCAATGATGCCGGCACTGACCGCGGCAATGCCGAAGCCCACGAGAATATTGAAGGCCACGGCCGTTGTCGACCGACGGCCCAGCCGCTCGAGCTTGGCCACCTCGCCGTCGCTGAGTTCGCCGGCGGCCCGGAGCGCATCGAGGTCGAGGGTGACTTTCACCGCCTGTGGCCCGCTCAGCCGGTCGCGATGTAGCGGCGCAATTCGTCGGCTTCCAGCAGCGCCTCGTCGATCCGCCGCTTGACCACGTCGCCGATCGAGATAATGCCGACCAGGCGGCTGCCGTCCATCACCGGCAGGTGACGGATCCGCCGATCGGTCATGCGCGCCATGACTTCCCCGGTGGTGTCGTCGAGGCTGCACGACACCACCCGCTCGGTCATCAGCAGGCGGACCGGCTTGACCATGGCGCCGGCCCCGAACTGGGCGATCCCGCGGACGATATCCCGTTCCGAGAGGAGGCCCAGCACGGCACCGGATTCGGCCAGCACCATGACCGAGCCGATGCGCTGGGTGGTCATCAGCCCGGCGGTCGCCTCGATCGTCTCGTCAGGCCCGACCGACACGATGTCGCTGCCCTTGTGCTTCAGAATTGCTGCAACGGTCATGGTCGTCCCTCCGTATTTGTGCTGCCTTGCGGGCCATGATGGGCGCGACTCGACACGGCGCGCAAGCCGCCGCTCAATGGGCCCGGGCCAGCAGGGCGCCCGCCACCTTGCGCACCACGGAACGGGGAAACAGCCGGGGCGACAGGGCGCTGATCTGGTTGACCCAGCCGGTGACCACCACCGCCTGCCCCCGTTTCAGGCCCTGATATCCAAGCCTGGCCACCGCCCCGGCGGTCATCACCGGAATCATCCCCTTGGCGAACAGGGGATTGTCGGCAATGTCGGCTACCGCCATGAAATTGGTCCGGGTCGCCCCGGGGCACAGGGCGGTGACGGTCACGCCATGGCGCCGGACTTCCTCCGCCACCGCCTCGGTCAGGCTGAGCACATAGGCCTTGGTGGCGCAGTAGACCGCCATATTGGGTCCGGGCTGGAACGCCGCCGTCGACGCGACATTGAGAATGCGCCCCGACCGCCGGGCGACCATGGGACCGAGCAGGCCATGCATCAATTCGGTCAAAGCGGCGACATTGACCTGAATCATGCCCATCACCGTTGCCCGGTCGGCACTGTGGAACTGGGCGCCGTCGCCGAACCCGGCATTGTTGATCAGGACGTCGATCACCAGGCCGCGCTCCGCCAGCTCGGCGAGCAGCAGCGCCGGCGCCGCGGGTTCGAGCAGGTCGGTGGCGATAATGGTGACCTCGGCCCCCGTGGCGCCGCGCAATTCGGCCGCCAGGGCCTCGAGGGCCGCGACATTGCGCGCTGCGATCACCAGATCATGGCCGTCCCCGGCCAGTTCGCGAGCCAATTCCAGGCCGATGCCGCTGGACGCCCCGGTGACCAGGGCGAGAGGTCGTCGAACCATGGGCAACGCTCCTCCACGCGGGTCGGCACGTGCGGCCGAACGCCACCATGACGCTGGCATGACCGGCCCGAGCCGTCAACGAAGGGTGCGGCGGCAGGATGAATTGCCCCGGTTCCGGTCACCGCGGCGCTGGCCGGATCGCCGACGAGGCTCTAGGATGGTCATGCCGACCGGATGCCACGCAACGTGAAGACGCATCGGACCGGATGAGGCCGACAGTGAGCGCGTTGTTTACAGTGAGCGCGTTGTTTCTCGACATCGCAGGCAGCCCCGTGGCGGTCGAGCTGCGGCGGTCGAGCCGCGCCCGCCGGCTGTCGCTCCGGGTCGACCACCGCGACGAGAAGATCGTGCTGACCCTGCCGGGCTCGGTGTCCGAGCGCGAGGGCCTGGTCTTTGCCCAGGGCAATGCGGACTGGATCGCCGCCCGCATCGCCAGCCTGCCGCCGCGCATTGCGTTTCGCCGTGGCGCCCGGGTGCCGGTGCTGGGCGTGCCTCACCGGCTGCGCCATGTTGCCGCCGCCGAGCAGCCCCGGCGCGGCGCCGTGTGGCTTGAGGACGATGAAATCCGGGTGACCGGCGACCTGGCCCATTTCGAGCGGCGGGTCGGCGACTATCTGCGGCGCCGGGCGCGCAGCGAAATCGTCCGCCGGGCCCATGCCCATGCCGAACGGATCGGGCGCTCGATCAAGGGCATCACCCTGCGCGATCCGGCCACCCGCTGGGGCTCGTGCTCGCCGCGGGCGACCCTGTCGTTTTCCTGGCGCCTGATCCTTGCCCCGGCCGAGGTGCTCGACTATGTCGTCGCCCACGAGGTCGCCCACCTGGCCGTGTTCAGTCATTCGGCCCGGTTCTGGCGCCTGGTCGGGCAATTGAGCCCCCATGCCGACACGGCGCGCGAATGGCTGCGGCGCAATGGCGCCGCCCTTCACCGCTATGGCTGAACCGGGCGGCCGCGCGCGGCGCGCAGCGCGGTGCCGTCAGACCCGGGCGCCGAAATAGCGCATGGCGGTGACCAAGGCGAACCCCGCAAAGGCCAGGCCCGCGACCGGGCCGAAGGCGTCCCGGGCATGGGCGGCAAGGCCGATCCCGAAGGCCCCCAGTCCGAGCAGGGCGAGGGCGAGGGCGACCGGCACGACGGCCGCCCGGGACGAGGCGGCGGCGGCGGCCGTGGCGGCGCGGGAAGACTGATCGCTCATGGGCGGCTCCTGGCACGGGACCGGGGCGAGGACCGGTCCGATATGCCGCAACCCTAGCCCGGAGATGTTCGCGACAGAGTGATCTTGATCAAAGCGCCAGCCCCCCGGCGGACCATGCTGCGTCCCAGCACACCGACCGCCACGAGGGGCGAGAGCCATGACTTCGACCACAGCAGCCGGCGACCCCGGGCCCGTCTATCGCGACGATGTCGTGCGATGGTTCATGATCGCCGCGGTTTTCTGGGCCCTGGTCGGCATGCTGGTCGGCGTGGTCATCGCCGCCCAACTGGCCTTCCCCCTGCTGAACCTCGACCTGCCCTGGACCAGCTTCGGCCGGCTGCGGCCGGTGCACACCTCGGCGGTGATCTTCGCCTTCGGCGGCTCGATGCTGATCGGCACCTCGTTCTATGTCGTCCAGCGCACCTGCCGCACCCGGCTGTTCGGCGGCGCGGCCGCCGACTTCGTCTTCTGGGGCTACCAGTTCTTCATCGTCCTGGCTGCCCTCAGCTATGTCCTGGGCGCCTCTCAGTCCAGGGAATATGCCGAACCCGAATGGTATCTCGACATCTGGCTGGCGATCGTGTGGGTAACCTACCTGGTGGTCTTCCTGGGCACCCTCATCACGCGCCGCGAGCCGCATATCTATATCTCCAACTGGTACTACCTGGCCTTCATCGTCACCATCGCGGTGCTCCACATCGTCAATAATCTGGCGGTCCCGGTCTCGATCTTCGGCACCAAGAGCTATTCCCTGTTCGGCGGGGTCCAGGACGCCATGACCCAATGGTGGTACGGCCACAATGCGGTGGGCTTCTTCCTGACCGCCGGCTTCCTGGCGATGATGTACTACTTCATCCCCAAGCAGGCCGAGCGGCCGATCTGGTCCTATCGCCTGTCGATCATCTCGTTCTGGAGCCTGATCTTCGTCTATATCTGGGCGGGGCCGCACCACCTGCATTACACCGCCCTGCCCGACTGGGTGCAGATGCTGGGCATGAGCTTCTCGATCATCCTGTGGATGCCGAGCTGGGCCTCGATGGTCAATGGCATCATGACCGTCTCGGGCCGCTGGGACCGCCTGCGGACCGACCCGGTGCTGCGCTTCCTGGTGGTCGCCGCCGCGTTCTACGGCATGTCCACCTTCGAGGGCCCGCTGATGTCGATCCGGGCCGTCAACGGCCTCAGCCACTACACCGACTGGACCATCGGCCACGTTCACTCCGGCGCCCTGGGCTGGGTCGCCTTCATCTGCTTCGGCGCGCTCTATCACGTCGTGCCGCGGCTGTGGGGCCGCCAGGCGATCTATAGCGGCGGCGCCATCCGGCTGCATTTCTGGCTCTGCACCGTCGGCATCGTCCTCTACATCACCTCGATGTGGGCCAGCGGCATCATGCAGGGCCTGATGTGGCGCGCCCATGACAGCCTCGGCTTCCTGCAATACAGCTTCGTCGAGACGGTCGCCGCCATGCACCCCTACTACGCCATTCGCGCGCTTGGCGGCCTGGTCTTCCTGTCGGGCACGGCACTCATGGCCTGGAACCTGTGGATGACCATCACCGCGGGAACACCGGCCGCGGCCGGGGCCGGCCCGCAGCCCCGCCTGCAGCCCGCTGGGTAACCGGAAAGGTTTGGCCATGGCCTCCGTCTACAGCATCCACGACAAGCTGCAGAAGCACTCGATCAAGCTGCTCGCCGGGATCCTCGCGGCAATCTCGGTCGGCGGCATCGTCGAAATCGCGCCGCTGTTCCTGATCGAGAACACGATCGAGAAGGTCGACGGCATGCGGCCCTATACCCCGCTCGAACTGGCCGGGCGCAACATCTATGTCCGCGAAGGCTGCTACCTCTGCCACAGCCAGCAGATCCGGCCGCTGCGCGACGAGGTCGAACGCTACGGCCCCTACAGCCTGGCCGCCGAAAGCATGTATGACCACCCGTTCCAATGGGGCTCGAAGCGGACCGGCCCGGATCTTGCCCGGGTCGGTGGAAAATATTCCGACGCGTGGCAGGCCCGCCATCTGGCCGATCCGCGCAGCCTGGTGCCCGAATCGGTCATGCCGGCCTATTCCTTCCTGGCGGCCACGCCGCTGGACGGCGCGCGGATGGCCGACGACCTGACGGCCCTGCGGCGCACCGGCGTGCCCTATACCGAAGCCCAGATCGCGGCGGCCGGTGCCGATTTCGCCGCCCAGGCGAGCCCGGACGGGGCCGCCGACGGCTTCGCCGGCCGCTGGCCCACGGCGGCGGCCCGCGACTTCGACGGCAACCCCGCCCAACTGACCGAGATGGACGCCCTGGTCGCCTATCTGCAGATGCTGGGCACCCTGGTCGTCTTCCCCAAGATCATCCCCGACGCCAACTTCAACCGCTGAGCCCGGGGGACACGATGGATTACGAGGAAACCCTGGTCGTGAGCCGGATCGTCGGGCTGATCCTGTTCTTCGCCCTGTTCGTCGCGTTTTGCGCCTGGACCTACCGGCCGGGCAGCCGCCGAACCTACGAGGATGCCGGGCGCATTCCGTTTCGCGGCCCCGAGGAGACCTGATCATGGCCGACACCACAAAACGCGAAATCGATGCCGTGACCGGGGCACCCCTCCACCCCCACGAATGGGACGGCATTCGCGAGCTGGAAATTCCGCCGCCGCGCTGGTGGGTGCTGACCTACCTTGCCTGTGTCGTCTTCGCCCTGGGCTGGTGGGTGTTCTATCCCGCCTGGCCGTTCATCGGCGGCTATACCAAAGGCCTGCTAGGCTATTCGACCCGGGCCGAGTTGGCCGACACCATGGCCGCCGTCAAGGCCGCCCAGGGGCCCATGAACAGCCGGCTGGCCAGCCTCGACTATGCCGCCATCCGCGGCCAACCGGACCTGATGGCTTTCGCCGTGGCCGGTGGCCGGGCCCTGTTCGGCGAGAACTGTGCCCAGTGCCATGGCGCCGGCGCCCAGGGGCAGGTCGGCTTTCCCAACCTGCTGGACGATGACTGGCTGTGGGGCGGCAGCTACGGCACCCTGCAGACCACCATCGAACACGGCATCCGCTCGACGGTGGACGCCGACACCCGGCAGTCGGCCATGCCCGCCTTCGGCAAGGACGGCTTCCTGACCCGCGGCCAGATCGCCGACCTCGCGCAATATGTCCTGGCCCTGTCGGGCCGGGCCGGGGATGTCGCCGCCGCCGGCCGGGGCGCCCCGCTTTTTGCCGAGCAATGCGTCGCCTGCCACGGCGTCGGGGGCACCGGCAACCGCGCCTTGGGCGCGCCCAACCTGGCCGACGACATCTGGTTCTACGGCGGCGACGCCACGGCCGTCACGGCCCAGATCTGGTCGCCCCGCCACGGCGTCATGCCCGCCTGGAGCGGCCGCCTGGACGCCCTGGCGATCAAGAAGCTGACGCTCTACGTCCATAGCCTGGGCGGCGGCGAATAGGATCGGGGAGGGCCCATCATGACCGCCATGCCACGCACCGCCGGCAGCCCCGCGGAATCGGAGGTCCCCCTGTGGTTCGCCCGGCCGGCGGTCGTCCCCAAGCGGGTCAAGGGGCCGTTCCGACGCTTCAAATGGGCGGTCATGGCGGTCCTGCTGGCGGTCTATTGGGGGGTGCCGTGGCTGCGTTTCGACCGCGGCCCCTTCGCCCCGGACCAGGCCGTGCTGATCGACCTGCCCGGCCGCAAAGCCTATTTCCTGTGGTTCGAGATCTGGCCCCAGGAGATCTATATCGTGACCGGCCTGCTGGTCGCGATGGCGATCGGGCTGTTCTTCGTCACCGCCCTGCTGGGTCGGGTGTGGTGCGGCTATGCCTGCCCCCAGACCGTCTGGACCGACCTGTTCATGACCGTCGAGCGTTGGCTCGAAGGCGACCGGGCCCAGCGCCTGCGCCTGGCCAAGGCACCGTGGACCGCGGCCAAGCTCCTGCGCCGGGCAGCCAAGCATGGCGTCTGGCTGATCATTGCCATGGCCACCGGCGGCGCCTGGATCCTCTATTTCAACGACGCCCCGACCGCTCTCCCGGCGGTCTTCACCGGCGCCGGCGGGGCCGGCGTCTATACCGCCATTGCGGTGCTCACGGCCACGACCTATCTGCTGGCCGGCTGGGCGCGCGAGACGGTCTGCACCTTCATGTGCCCCTATGCCCGGTTCCAGTCGGCCATGTTCGACCGCGACACCCTGGTCGTGTCCTATCGCGCATTGCATGGCGAGCCGCGGGGCAAGCACAAGGCCGGCGACGGCTGGACCGACCGGGGCGGCTGCATCGATTGCCGGCAATGCGTCGAGGTCTGCCCGACCGGCATCGACATTCGCGACGGCCTGCAGATGACCTGCATTTCCTGTGGCCTGTGCATCGACGCCTGCAACGGCATTATGGACAAGATCGGCCGGCCCCATAACCTGATCGGCTACGACACCGAGCGCAACCTGACCCTGGGCGCCCTGGGACAACCGCGGCAATGGCGTTTCGTCCGCCTGCGCACGGTCGGCTATTTCCTGGTCTTTGCCCTGGCCGGGCTGGCCGTGCTGTGGTCGCTGGTCGCGCGCAGCCCGCTCGAGGCCAGCGTCCTGGCCGACCGCACCCCGCTCTATGTCCAACTGTCCAATGGCGATCTGCGCAACGGCTATATTCTCAAGCTGTTGAACAAGAGCAACCAGCCCCAGCACATCACCCTCAGCCTGGACGGCCTGGAGGGCGGCCGGCTGACCGTGCTCGACCACGAGGCCGAGGCGCAGCCGCGCCTGGAACTGGCGCCCGACACGGTCGCCGCCCTGCGCCTGTTCGTCCGCCTGCAGCGCAACGATTGGCATGGCGCGCCGCTCGACTACCGGATCCGGGTCCATGACCAGGCCCGGGGCCTGACGGCGACCGCTCCCGCCCGCTTCGAAGGGCCCCGGCCATGAGCGCCGCCGCCCGCCGGGCCCGCGGCCTGACCGGCCGCCATGTCGTGCTGGTGCTCGCCGGCTTCTTCGTCACGGTTCTGGCGGTCGACGGCTTCATGGTCGCCAGCGCCCTCGACACCCAGCCCGGCCTGGTCGCCGACCATCCCTATGAACGGGGCCTGGCGCACAATGCCCTGCTGGCCGACGAGGCCCGCCAGGCGGCGCTGCATTGGCGGATCACCCTGGGTCACGCCGCAGACCGCGTCGTGCTCGCCCTGGCCGATGGCCGGGGGGCGCCGCTGGCGGCCGACCAGGTCGCCCTGCGCCTGATCCGGCCGAGCGATGCGGCGCTCGACCGGGCGCTGGTTCCCCGGGCGCTTGGCGACGGCCAGTGGCAGGCCGACATCCACGGCGTTCCCGCCGGCCTGTGGCAGGTCGCGGTGACCGTCATCCGCGGCCGCGACCGCTTCGACCGGGTCGAGCGCCTGGTCCTGCCATGACCTTAGCCACCAGCGCCGGCCCGGTCGCGCCAGCGCCCCCCGGTCCGGGGCCGGGCCGCCACGTCATCGCAAGCGGCGGCGTCAAGCGGCTCGAACTGGCGGTCGACGGCATCCATTGCGCCGCCTGCGTCCAGCGCATCGAACGGGCCCTGGCCGCCGAACCGGACATCGTCTCGGCGCGGGTCAATTTCACCACCCGGCGCCTCGCCGTGGCCTGGCGCGGCCCGCCCGACCGCGCCGCGGCCCTGGTCGCCCGGCTGGCCGATCTCGGCTTCACCGCCCACCCCTTCGACGCCCGCCACCTGGCCGCAGCCGACGCGGCGCAGGACCGCCGCCTGCTGCGCGCCATCGGCGTCGCCGCCTTCGCCGCGGGCAATGTCATGTGGCTGGCGATCGCCGTCTGGTCGGGCGTGTTCGAAGACATGGGCGCGGCCACCCGCACCCTGCTGCACTGGGTCCAGGCCCTGATCGCCCTGCCCGCCATAGCCTATTCCGGCCAGGTCTTCTTCGTCTCGGCCTGGGCGGCACTGCGGGCCGGCCGGGTGAACATGGACGTGCCAATCGCCGTGGGCGTGGCGCTGACCGCCGGGATGAGCCTGGTGCAGACCGTGATCGGCGCCGAGCAGGCC
>JAJFJE010000085.1 GCA_021774355.1 Alphaproteobacteria bacterium | reverse complement strand
GACGTCATCTTCACCAGCGGCGGCACCGAAGCCAACAATCTGGCCCTGCTGGGCGCGGTCGGCGGCGGCCTGGCGGAGCGGCTGGTGATTTCCGCGGTCGAACATGATTCGGTGCGCCAGACGGCGGAACGGGCCGGCGTGGCCCTGGCGATCGCCCCGGTCGACGGCTGCGGCATCGTTGATCTCGAGGCGCTCGACGCCGTTCTGGCCCAGGGCGACGGCACCGCCCTGGTGTCGGTCATGCTGGCCAACAACGAGACCGGCGTGATTCAGCCGGTGGCGGAGGTGGCGGCGATTGCCCGTCGTCACGGCGCCCTGGTCCATTGCGACGCGGTCCAGGCCGCCGGAAAAATGGCCCTGTCCTGGGACCGTCTGGACGTCGACCTCTTGTCGCTCAGCGCCCATAAGCTGGGCGGGCCGGCCGGGGTCGGCGCCCTGGTGAAGCGCGAGGGCCTGGCCCTGGCGCCGCAGATGCTGGGCGGCGGCCAGGATTACGGCCGCCGGGCGGGCACGGAAAACCTGTCGGGGATTGCCGGTTTCGGGGCCGCGGCCGCCGCAGCGCGGGCTGAACTGCCGGATGTGGCGGCCCTTGAGGGGCTGCGCGACGGTCTGGAGCGGGGCGCAAAAAGCGCCTTGCCGGACCTGGTGGTCCACGGCGCCGGTGCCCCCCGCCTGGTCAATACCAGTTGTCTCGGCCTGGGCGCGGTCCCGGCCGAGACCCAGGTCATGGCCCTCGACCTTGCCGGCGTGCTGATCGGCGCCGGTGCGGCCTGTTCGTCGGGCAAGATCCGGCCGAGCCCGGTCCTGCTCGCCATGGGCGAGAGTGAAACCACCGCCCGGGCGGCCATACGGGTCAGTCTGGGCTGGGCTTCCACGGCAGCGGATGTCGAGCGCTTTCTCGCTGCCTATATCGAATTCGCCCGGCGCGCCGCTGACGGCCGCCGCGGTGTTTTATCCAAGGAACGAAACCATGGCTGACGGCACCCCCCGGGAACATGACGGCGAGACTCGCGCCAATATCCGGCTGCCGGTCTATCTCGATTATCAGGCGACGACGCCGCTGGATCCGCGCGTGCTGGAGAAAATGCTGCCCTATTTCACCGAGAAGTTCGGCAATCCGCACAGCCGCAGCCATTCCTTCGGCTGGGAGGCGGAAGAGGCGGTGGAGGAGGCCCGGGCCGAGGTCGCCAAGCTGGTCAATGCCGACCCGCGCGAGATCATTTTCACCAGCGGCGCCACGGAATCGAACAACCTGGCCCTAAAGGGCGTGGCCAAGTTCTACGGCGACCGCAGGAACGAGATCGTCACCGTTGTGACCGAGCATAAATGCGTGCTCGACACCTGCCGGCACCTGGAACAGGACGGCTTCAAGGTGACCTATCTGCCGGTCGGCGCCAACGGCCTGGTCGATCTCGACCAGGTGCGGGCGGCCGTCACGGACAAGACGGTGGTGGTCTCGGTGATGTCGGTGAACAACGAGATCGGCGTGATCCAGCCGATCGCCGATATTGCCCGGATCGCCCATGAGAAGGGCGCATTTTTCCACACCGATGCCGCCCAGGCGGCGGGCAAGATTCCGCTCGACGTGCAGGCCATGGGCATCGATCTGATGTCGATCTCTGGCCACAAGATGTAAGGCCCCAACGGCGTGGGCGCGCTCTATGTCCGGCGCAAACCGCGGGTCCGGCTGGTCGCCATGATGAGCGGCGGCGGCCAGGAACGGGGCATGCGCTCGGGCACCCTGTCGCCGGCGCTCTGTGGCGGCATGGGCGAGGCGGCCCGGCTGGCCCGGCTGGAAATGGCCGAGGACGGGGCGCGTATCGCCGCCCTGTCCAAGCGGTTCTACGACAAGATCACCAGCACCCTGCCCGATGTCGTCCTGAACGGCGACGCCGAACACCGCTATCCGGGCAATCTCAACCTCTCGTTCTCCTACGTCGAGGGCGAGTCGCTGATCATGGGGATCAAGGATCTGGCGGTGTCGTCCGGCTCGGCCTGCACCTCGGCCAGCCTGGAACCGTCCTATGTGCTGCGTGCCCTGGGTGTCGAGGAGGAGATGGCACACACCTCCATCCGCTTCGGCATCGGCCGCTTCACCACCGCGGCCGAGATCGACTATGCCGCCGAGGCACTGGTCGGCAAGGTCCAGAAGCTGCGCGAGATGAGCCCGCTCTGGGAGATGGTCCAGGCTGGCATCGATATCAAGTCGATCCAGTGGTCCGAACACTGAGCGAACCCATTAGAAGGAGATAAAACAATGGCTTATAGCGAGAAGTTGATCGAACACTACGAGAACCCGCGCAATGTCGGGGCGTTCGACAAGGGCGCCGACGGGGTCGGCACCGGCCTAGTCGGCGCGCCGGCCTGCGGCGACGTCATGAAGCTGCAGATCAAGGTGAACGCCGAGGGCATCATCGAGGACGCCAAGTTCAAAACCTTCGGCTGCGGTTCGGCCATCGCCTCGTCCAGCCTGGTGACCGAATGGGTCAAGGGCAAGACACTCGACGAGGCCGGGACGATCAAGAACACCCAGATCGCCGAACACCTCGCGCTGCCGCCGGTCAAGATCCACTGCTCGGTCCTGGCCGAGGACGCGATCAAGGCGGCGATCGCCGACTATCGGGCCAAGCACGGCCAGAGCTGAAACAGACGGAGCATCGCGACCATGGCACCGGCACGCCAGATCATGAGCATCACCGAACCTGCCGCCGAGCAGGTGAGGGCACTGCTCGGCAAGCGCGGCAAACCGTCCGTCGGGGTGCGCGTCGGCGTCCGCACGGCCGGCTGCTCGGGCATGCAGTACACGCTCGAATATGCGGACGAAAAGGGCCGCTTCGACGAAGTGGTAGAGGACCGGGGCGTGACCATCCTGGTCGATCCAAAAGCGGTGATGTTCCTGATCGGCACCGAAATGGATTTTACCCAGGACAAGCTGAAATCCGGCTTCGTGTTCAACAACCCGAACGAAAAGGCGCGCTGCGGCTGCGGCGAATCTTTCCACGTCTGACGGCGCGTGCCGGACGGCGGCGCGGCCCTGCCGCCCCGCCCGTCTTGGCGCCTCCGGCTTGGGACTCCGAGACCTGTCGATGACTGCCATTACCCCTGTCGAGGCCGCTGCCGGTACCCCCACCATGTGCCGGGACTGTGGCGCAACGCTCGCCGAGCCGGCGCTGTGCGGCGCCTGCGGCGCCCTGCAGCCCTTGCCGTCGCTGGACCATTTTGCCCGGCTCGGCCTCGCGGCCGCCTATGGGATCGATCCCGCGACGCTGGAACGGGCTTATTTCGCCCAGCAGCGCCGCTTCCACCCCGATCGCTTTGCCGCCCGGGGCAGTCGCCAGAAGGCCCTTGCGCTGGCCCATGCGACGGCCATCAACGCCGCCTATGAAACCCTGGGCGAGCCCCTGGCCCGGGCCCGTTACCTGCTGGAGCGGGCCGGCCAGCCGCTGCCGGGGGATGACGGCCGGACGGTCGGCGACCCGGCCCTTCTGATGGAAGCGATGGCGTGGCGCGAAGCCCTGGCCGAGGCGGCCACGGCGGCGGATATGGCAGCGCTGGCCGAGCGGCTGGCCGCCGCACTCGATGATGTGCGGGACCGGCTGAGCCGGGCCTTCGACGGCGGCGACCTGGCCGCCGCCACCCGCGAGACCCTGCGTCTCGCCTATCTGGACAAGCTGGGCGCCGAGCTCAAACGCAAACGCGGAGGCGCGTCATAATGCTGCTGGAGATTCACGAGCCGGGTGAAACCCCGTTGCCCCACACCGGGGACGACCCGGGACTTGCGGTCGGTATCGATCTGGGAACCACCAACTCGCTGGTCGCGATATCCCGCGACGGCCGGCCCGAAGTGCTGCGCGACGGCCGCGGCCGCGGCCTGGTCCCGTCGGTCGTCGCCTATTTGCCGGGCGAGGCGCCGATCGTGGGCGAGGTCGCCCTGCGGGTCATGTCCGACGAGCCGGGCCATGTCATCGCCAGCGTCAAGCGCCTGATGGGTCGCGGCGTTGCCGACGTCAAGACCCTGGGTGGCCTGACCGCCGATCGCCTGGTGGGCGAAGCCGGGGCCGGCATGGCCCGGATCGCCCTGGGCGAGCAGTTGCTGTCGCCGGTCGAAGTCTCGGCCGAGATCCTGCGTGCCCTGAAAGGGCGCGCCGAGCTTGCCCTGGGTGCCGGAGTCACCCAGGCGGTGATCACCGTTCCGGCCTATTTCGACGACGCCGCCCGATCCGCTACCCGCGACGCGGCCCGGCTTGCCGGGCTGGAGGTGCTGCGCCTGGTCAACGAGCCGACGGCGGCCGCCTTGGCCTATGGCCTGGACCAGGGGGCGGAAGGGCTCTACGCGATCTATGACCTGGGTGGCGGTACCTTCGACATTTCCCTCCTGAAGCTCGAAAAGGGCGTGTTCCAGGTCCTGGCGACCGGTGGCGACGCGGCGCTGGGCGGCGACGACATGGACCATGTCCTGGCCGAGGCTATGCTGGCGGAGCGGGGCGGCGCGATCGCCCAGGACGAGATCAAGGCGGCCCTGGCGGCCGCGAGACGGGCCAAGGAGGCGCTGACGGAACAGCCGGCGGTCGACGTCACCCTCGATCTCGGCGGCACAATCAGCGTCCACCGGGTCACCGCCGAATATTTCGATGCCCTGGCCGCCCCCCTGGTCGCCCGGACCATTACCGCCTGCCAGGCGGTGCTGTCCGACGCGGACTGCCCGCCGACGGATCTGGCGGGGGTGGTCCTGGTCGGCGGCTCGACCCGGGTGCCCCTGGTGCGCCGCGCGGTCGAGCGCTTCTTCGGCCGTGCGCCCCTGGCCGATATCGATCCGGACGAGGTCGTGGCCCTGGGCGCCGCGCTTCAGGCCGAAGCCCTGACCCGCGGCTCCGACACGCTGCTGCTCGATGTGGTGCCCCTGTCGCTCGGTCTTGAGACCATGGGCGGGCTGGTCGAAAAGGTGATTCCGCGCAACACCCCAATTCCGGTCAGCCGGGCCCAGGACTTCACCACCTACAAGGACGGCCAGACGGCGATGGCAATCCATGTGCTGCAGGGCGAACGGGAGCTGGTCGAGCAGAACCGCTCGCTCGCCCGCTTCGTGCTCAGCGACATTCCGCCGCTGACCGCGGGGGCGGCGCGTATCCGCGTGGCCTTCGCGGTCGATGCCGACGGTCTGCTGACCGTCTCGGCGCGGGAGGCAACCACCGGCCACGAGGCCCATGTCGACGTCAAGCCGAGCTATGGCCTGTCGGAGGACGACCTGACCGCCATGCTGGACGCCGCCTTCCGCAATGCCCGCACGGACAATTTGGCGCGACTCCTGGCCGAGGCGCGGATCGATGGCCGCCGCCTGGCCGAGGCCATCAGTGCCGCGGTCGCGGTCGACGGCGACCTCTTGACCGAAGCGGACCGGGCCGCCCTGGACGCGGCGGGCCGCCGCCTCGACGCCGCCCTCGACGGCGATGACCGGGACACCATACGCGACGCGACCGAAGCGCTTGAGGCGGCCAGCCGTCCCTTTGCCGAGGCGCGGATGGACCGCAATATTCGCGAGGCGCTGGCCGGGCAATCGGTCAGCCGGCTTGCCAGCCGGCTGTGATCAGGGTACCCACGCCTCGCTCTTTGGAGGACAAGAATGCCGAAGATGGTTTTCGTCAGCGCCGATGGTCGCGAGCGCAAGGAAGTCGAGGCCCCCAACGGCCTGACCGTGCTGGAAATCGCCCATCGCAACAAGGTCGACATCGAAGGGGCCTGCGAAGGCTCGCTCGCCTGCTCGACCTGCCATGTGGTGGTCGACCCGGCCTTCTACGAACTGCTGACCGCAGCGTCGGAGGAGGAAGAGGACATGCTCGACCTCGCCTTCGGCCTGACCCACACCTCGCGCCTCGGCTGCCAGATCGTCATGTCCGATGACCTGGACGGGCTGGTGGTGCAATTGCCGGCGGCGACCCGCAACATGCAAGTCGACAAATAACGCCATGCGCTGGACCGACATCCAGGATATCGCCATCGCCCTGGACGAGGCCCATCCGGAGGTCGATGTGGTCAATTTGCGCTTCACCGATCTTCACGCCTGGGTGCTGGCGCTCGACGGCTTCGACGACGACCCCGCCCGGTCGAACGAGAAAATCCTCGAAGCGATCCAGACAGCCTGGCTCGACGAGCGGGGATGACCGGGAATGAGCGGCGATAGCGACGCTTTTCTCGACTGTCTGGAGCCCCTGGGACCGGTTCGCCCGCGCCGCATGTTCGGCGGCACCGGGTTCTTTCTCGACGGCCTGATGTTCGCCCTCGAACTGGGCGACGTGCTCTATCTGAAGACCGACCCGGTCACGGTCGAGCAGTTCAAGGCGGCCGGCTGCGCGCCCTTCACCTATCGCCGCAAGGGCGGCCGCACCATCGCCATGTCGTATTGGACCCTGCCCGATTCCTGCCTCGACGATCCGGACGAAACGCTCGGCTGGGCCCGCCTGGCGGTGGCCGCCGCGTTCCGCGCCAAGGGGTAGAGGCCGGCCCGGCGGGCAGGCTTACAGGTCGATGATCTCGACGTCGGCCGCCGCGATCGGGCGGCCCAGGAACAGGCCCGCGACGCGGGCGAAGCGCTCGGCCGAGTCTGTTGCCATAAAGCGCAGGCCGCCCTGGCCGGCCTTGGCCGGCAGCCGGTCGGCCACGGCCTGGGCGGTGGTCGAAGCGCTGTCCACCAGGACAATCGCCGGGCCGGCGATTTGGGCGATGGTCGGCGCGAGCAGCGGAAAATGAGTGCAGCCCAGGACAATGGCCTCGGGTGCCTCGCCCTCGGCCAGGAGCGGCGCGAGATAGGCGCTCACCGCGGCCGCGGCGACGGCGCTGCCGGCCCAGCCTTCCTCGGCGATGGCCACCAGGACCGAGCAGGCCTGCTGGCGGATCCGGGCGCCGGGCGCACGCCGCCGCAGCGCCGCAACATAGGCCCCGGACCGCACCGTGCTTTCGGTGGCGAGTACCGCGATCCGGCCCGACGGCGCAGCGGCCACGGCGGCGGCGGCACCGGGTTCGATCACCCCGACGACCGGCAGATCGGGAAAGGCGCGGTCCAGTTCGCCCAGGGCGTGGGCCGAAGCCGTGTTGCACGCGACGACCAGCAGCTTGATACCGCGTTCGACCAGGCGCCGCGCCGCCTGGACGGCATAGCGGGCCACCGTGTCCGGGCTCTTGGTGCCATAGGGCAGGCGGGCGGTGTCGCCCAGATAGAGAATATCCTCGCCCGGGCAATGGGTGGCGATGGCGCGCGCGACCGTCAGCCCGCCGACGCCCGAATCGAAGACGCCGATGGGCAGATCTGCCGCCGTCATGATGGGCCGAGGGCCTGTTCGAACAGGGCGATCGCCTGACCGATCGCGGCCAGCCGAATGGTCGACCGGCTGGTTTCGGTGAATTGCTGGGCCAGGGCGACCGTCGCGCCGCCACGGCGGGCCAGGGCAAAATGGACCAGGCCGACCGGCTTTTCGGCACTGCCGCCGCCGGGTCCGGCAATGCCGGTGACGGCAAGGGCGAGATCGGCGGCCGCGTGGGCGAGGGCGCCTTCGGCCATGGCCCTGGCAACCGCCTCGCTGACCGCGCCGTGCTGGGCCAGGAGATCCGGCGGAACCCCGAGCAATTCCGCCTTGGCGGCGTTGCTGTAGGTCACGAAGCCGCGTTCGAAGACGCTGCTCGATCCGGCTATTTCCGTCAGCAGGCCGGCCACCAGGCCGCCGGTGCAGCTTTCCGCCGTGGTGATCATCAGGCCTTGCCGGCCGGCGGCGGCTAGGACATCGGCGGCCCGGACCCGCAGGGCCGGTGGGAAAATTCCATCTACCATAACGCAACCACTCCCGTCATGACCGCCATGGCCACCAGGCCCGCGATCACATCGTCGATCATGATCCCCCAGCCGCTGGGCAATTGCCGATCAGCCCAGCCAATGGGGCCGGGCTTGGTGATGTCGAGCAGGCGGAACAGCAGGAATCCAACGGCATAATAGCGCAGATCGGGCGGCACCAGGACCAGGGTCAGCCATTGGCCGGAAATTTCGTCGATGACGACGCTCGAAGGATCCTTGACCGCCAGGGCCCGGGCGTAGATTGCGCTGGTCCAGATGCCCAGGACGGCCGCCCCCAGTCCCGCCGCCAGCAGCGCCCAGGGCCCGCCCCACCGGGCAATGTACCAGGCCGGGGCCAGGGCTGCGAGCGAGCCCCAGGTGCCGGCCGGTCCGGGCAGATGGCCGACCAGAAAGCCGGTGGCGATCAGCCGAGCAGGGTGCCAGACCGGCAATGGCTGCGGCACGCCGGTCCCCGTCACGGCAGGCGGATCGTTGCGCAGGCCTGGGCGGCAATGCCCTCGCCCCGGCCGGTGAAACCCAACCCTTCGGTGGTGGTGGCCTTGACGCTCACCCGGTCCGGGTCAATCCCGGCGATGGCGGCGATGCGTTGGCGCATCAGGTCGCGATGGGGTCCCACCTTGGGCCTTTCACAGATGATGGTCAGGTCGAGATGGGCGACGGCGCCGCCCCGGGCATGAACCAGGGCAACAGCGTGGGCCAGGAAGCGGTCCGATGCCGCGCCGCGCCAGGTGGCGTCGGAGGGCGGGAAGTGTAGCCCGATATCCCCCGCGCCGAGCGCCCCGAGCAGGGCGTCGGTGAGCGCGTGAAGGGCGACGTCGGCGTCGGAATGCCCGATCAGGGCACCGTCATGGGGGATCAGCACGCCGCCCAGCCAGACCCCGTTGCCCGGTCCCAGCCGGTGGACATCGAAGCCGGTGCCGACCCGGCAATCGCCAAGGCCGGCCAGCAGCCGGCGCTCGGCCCGGACCAGGTCGTCCGGGGTGGTGATCTTGAAATTGTCCGGATCGCCCTCGACCAGGGCGACCGTCAGCCCCGCTGCCTCGGCAATCGCGGCATCGTCCGTCAGGGCCTTGCCGGCGGCCCGCCGATGGGCTTCGAGAATAGCGGGAAAGCGAAAGCCCTGGGGGGTCTGGGCGCGGTAAAGCCCGTCGCGCGGCACGGTGCCCAGGACCAGCCCGCCGGCGCCCCGCTTCAGAGTATCGGTCACGGCGACCGCGGGCAGGGCGCCGTCGACCCGGTCGAGCGCCGCCAGCACCCGGTCGATCATCGCCAGGGAGACGAACGGCCGGGCGGCATCGTGAATCAGGACCCGCTCGGGCGGGGCGCCGGCGGCCAGTGCCTCAAGGCCCGCGCGCACGCTGTCCTGCCGTTCCGCGCCGCCCGCCACCGGTCGGGTAATCCCCAGGCCGTCGACCAGACCGGCGGCATTGTCGATTTCCGTTCCGTCGACCACCAGTTGGATGGAACCGATTGCCGGGTGGGCACGCAGCGCCTCGATCGTCCAACGCAGCAGGGACCTGCCGGCCAGAAGCTGATATTGCTTGGCAAGGGTGCCGCCGGCACGGCGGCCGCGGCCTGCCGCCGGTACCACCACAGCGATGCGGCGATCCCTCGAATCGATCATGATCGCGACCCTAATCAACCGGGCGCCGGACCGCCAGCGCCGGGATCGGCCGAAACTGGCAATTCAATCTTTGCTTATAAGGGAATCGTTGCAGTGCAGCAGGGTTTCGATAGACTGCCTGTTTGGCGTGCAAACGCGCATCGTGCTCAAAAGATGATCATTCGCGCATGACCCTGACCCTTGGCCCGGTCCAGATCCAGGACCCTGTCATCCTGGCCCCGATGTCGGGGGTGACCGACATGCCCTTCCGCCGCCTGGTCAAACGCCTGGGCGCGGGCCTTGTCGTGTCCGAAATGATCGCCTCGGCGGCCATGATACGGCAGACCCGGCAATCGGTGCAGATGGCCGCCAATGCGGCCGACGAATTCCCCATGGCGGTGCAACTGGCCGGCTGCGAGCCCGAGACCCTGGCCGATGCGGCCCGCCTGAACGAGGATCGGGGGGCCGCGCTGATCGACATCAACATGGGCTGTCCGGTCAAGAAGGTGGTCAACGGACATGCCGGCTCGGCCCTGATGCGTGACCTCGACAACGCCAAGCGCCTGATCGAGGCAACCGTGGAGGCCGTTGCCCTGCCGGTCACCCTGAAAATGCGGACGGGCTGGGACGACAATAGCCGGAACGCGCCCGACCTTGCCCGCATCGCCGAAGATGCCGGCATTCGCATGGTAACGGTCCATGGTCGCACCCGCTGCCAGCTCTATAACGGCCAGGCCGACTGGCGGTTCGTCCGCCAGGTCAAGGAAGCCGTCTCGATCCCGGTGATCGTCAACGGCGATATCACCAGCCTGGAGGACGCCCGGGCGGCCCTCGACCAGTCCGGGGCAGACGGCGTGATGGTCGGGCGGGGGGCCTATGGCCGGCCCTGGTTCATCGCCCAGGTGATCCATTACCTGAAAACTGGGGAACGCCTGCCGGATCCGCCACTGGATCAGCAATTGGCAATTGTTCTCGAGCATTACGATGCGATCCTCAGCTATTATGGGAGCGACGCGGGCCTGATGATGGCACGCAAGCATATCGGCTGGTATTCAAAGGGCTTGCCCGGTTCGGCCGAGTTCCGTGCCGAGGTCATGCGCATCGAGGAGCCTGCCGCGGTCAAGGCACGGATCACTGCCTTTTACCGCCCTCTGCTCGAAAAGCAGGCCGCGTGATGGCCAAGGCCGGTGTCACAGGGGTCCGCCGAGCCGCTCCGGCGATCGACCTGGAGCCGGTCATCAACGCCATGGGCCAGGCCGTGCTGCTGGTCGATGGCGACGGTCACATCCGCTATGCCAATGCCGCAGCCGAGCAGCTCTTTGCGTCCGGCGCCTCGGTGCTGACCCGGATGCGCCTCGACCAGGTGGCCCCCTTCGCCCACCCGCTTCTGTCCCTGGTCGAAAGGGTGCTGGAAACCGGCGTCTCGCTATACGAATACGAGGTCGATTTCGGCTCGGCCAAGCTCGGCATGCGTCCGGTCGACATCCAGGTGACGCCGCTTGCCGACCTGAGCGGCCTGCTGCTGGTTGCCCTGCAGGAACGGGCGATCGCCCAGAAGATCGATCGCCAGCTGACCCACCGCGGGGCGGCCCGCTCGGTCACGGCAATGGCCGCGATCCTTGCCCACGAGATCAAGAATCCGCTGTCCGGCATCCGCGGCGCGGCGCAGTTGATGGAACATACGGTGGCCGACGCGGACCGCGATCTCGCCCGCCTCATTTGCGACGAGACTGATCGTATCTGCGTCCTGGTCGACCGCATCGAAGCGTTCAACGAGGGCCGCCCCCTGGTGCGCGATCCGGTGAACATCCACGCGGTTCTGGAACATGTGCGCAAGGTCGCCCAGACCGGCTTCGCCCGCCATGTCCGCTTCACCGAGACCTATGACCCGTCGTTGCCGTCGGTCTCGGGAGACCGCGACCAGCTGGTCCAGGTGTTCCTCAATCTGGTCAAGAACGCGGCCGAGGCGCTGCCCAGCAAGGGTGGCGAGATCACCCTGGCCACGGCCTATCGGCATGGCGTGAGGTTGGCCGTTCCGGGCAGCCAGCGGCGCCTGCGCCTGCCTCTCGAAGTCACCGTGAAGGATAATGGCGAGGGGGTCCCGCCCGATCTCAAGGCCCATCTGTTCGACCCTTTCGTGACCACCAAGGCCGGCGGCACCGGCCTCGGGCTGGCCCTGGTGGCCAAGCTGGTCGGTGATCACGGCGGCATGGTCGAGTGCGAGTCCGAGCCACGCCTGACCATTTTCCGTGTCCTTCTGCCGGTCTCGACCGAATGACCGCCGCCGCCGAAAGCAGCGCCACGATCCTGATTGCCGACGACGACAGGGCAATCCGGGAGGTCCTCGACCGGGCGCTGGGGCGCCTTGGCTATCACGTGCGCTCGACCGGCAACGCCTCGACCTTGTGGCGCTGGGTCTCGGGCGGCGAAGGCGACCTGGTCATCACCGATGTCATCATGCCGGACGAGAACGGCCTCGACCTGCTGCCGCGCATGAAGCGGCTGCGGCCGGAACTGCCGATCATCGTGATGAGCGCCCATAACACCCTGATGACCGCGGTCAGGGCGGCCGAGCGGGGCGCCTATGAATATCTGCCGAAGCCGTTCGACCTGAAGGAATTGACCACCGTCGTCCAGCGCGCCCTGATGGCGCCGCGGCCGGCGGCGACCGAGCCCCAGGCGCTTGGCGACGGTGACGACCAGGTGCCCCTGATTGGCCGTTCGCCGGCCATGCAGGACATCTACCGGGTCCTGGCGCGCTTGATGGGCACCGATCTGACCGTCATGATTTCCGGCGAGTCCGGCACCGGCAAGGAACTGGTGGCGCGCGCCCTGCACCATTACGGCAAGCGCCGGAACGGCACCTTCGTCGCCCTGAACATGGCGGCGATCCCCCGGGAACTGATCGAAAGCGAGCTGTTCGGGCACGAGAAGGGCGCTTTCACCGGGGCCAGCCAACGCAGCGTCGGCCGCTTCGAGCAGGCCGAGGGCGGCACGCTGTTCCTGGACGAGATCGGCGACATGCCCCTGGAGGCCCAGACCCGCCTGCTGCGGGTCCTGCAGCAGGGCGAGTACACCACCGTCGGTGGCCGGACGGCGATCAAGACCAATGTCCGCATCGTGGCCGCGACCCACCGGGACTTGCGCCAGCTGATCCATCAGGGCCTGTTCCGCGAGGACCTGTTCTATCGCCTGAACGTGGTGCCCCTGCGCCTGCCCCCCTTGCGCGAGCGCAGCGAGGATATCGCCGACCTGGTACGCCATTTCCTGGCCCAGGCCCAGGAGCTGGGCCTGCCGTCGAAAAGCATCGACAGCGAGGCGATGGACTTCCTCAAGCGCTATCGCTGGCCGGGCAATGTCCGCGAACTGGAAAATCTGGTGCGCCGCCTGGCCGCCCTCTATGCCGAGGACGTGATCGGCGTCGATGTCGTCAAGACGGAATTGCTGGAGCCGGAATTCCAGGCCCAGACCCAGACCGGCGACGAGCCTGCCAGCCTGTCGGTCGCGGTCGAGCGACACCTGTCGCGCTATTTTTCCGCCCATGACGACGGCTTGCCGCCCGCCGGGCTCTATGACCGTATTCTGCGGGAGATGGAACGGCCCCTGATCGAGATGAGCCTGACCGCGACCCGGGGCAACCAGATCCGCGCCGCGGAATTGCTGGGCCTGAATCGCAACACCCTGCGAAAGAAAATTCGGGATCTGGAAATTCAGGTGCTCCGCGGCATCAAGTGATGCAGGCGGGACACCCTGTGATATTCTGACCACAGCGGTGTCGCCAGGATCCTTGGCCGCCGTTTGTCGGGAGGTCCCCGGACGCGACGTCCCTGAGGCGACACCGGTCACCGGGCGTGCCAGGCCAAGGGTCACCGGCGCCGAGGATCGCCAGATCAACGGTTGCCAGATCAAAGGTTGGATGAGGGACGGGTTGGACCGTATTGCCGCCACGCCGAGGCTAAGCCGCTGGGGTCGCCTTTGGAAATGGGCGAACAACCCCAAGGTTGGCCGCACCATCACCGTCGTGACCGTCGCCCTGGCCATCCTGTCGGGCAGCGCGACCTATATTTCCCTGACCGGATCGGGGGTCCTGGGGACCGATTCACGAATCGCCATCACCCTGCTTCTGGTGGCCGATTTCGTCCTGGTCATCGCCCTGGCCGGGCTGGTCGCCACCCGTGTCCTACGGGTCTGGTGGGCGCGCCGCTCCGGCATTGCCGGGGCCAAGCTGCATGTTCGGGTGATCACCCTGTTCGGGCTGGTTGCCGCCCTGCCCACGGTATTTATCGGCGTTGCCGCCTCGCTGTTCTTCAGCCTGGGGGTCCAGGCCTGGTTCAGCGAGCGGGTCCAGGGCGCGATCGGCGATTCGCTGACCATCGCCCAGGCCTATGTCGAGGAACACCGCAAGACCATCGAAGCCGACATCCGGGCGATGGCAAGCGATATCAACCGCCAACTTCTGTTCATCGAGAATAATTCGGAACGGTTCAACCGCTTTGTCGAAACCCAGGCCGCCTTGCGCAGCCTGCCCGAGGCCATCGTCGTCACCCGCAGCGGTCAGGTCCTGGCCCGATCCTCCATGAGTTTCGGCATGGAGTTCGAACGGCTGCCGCCCGATGCGATCGAGCGGGCCGACAAGGGCGAAGTCGTCTTCGTCACCACGGAAGACGACCGGGTCCGGGCGTTCATCCGCCTCGACGCCTATTTCGACAGCTATCTCTATGTCGGCCGCTTCGTCGATCCGCGGGTGATTGCCTATGTCGAGCGGACCCAGGCGGCGGTCGCCGAATATAACAAGCTGGAAGAGCGGCGATCCGGCATCCAGATCACCTTCGCCATCATCTTCGTGCTGGTCGGCCTGCTGATCCTGCTGGCCGCCATCCTTGCCGGCCTGTGGTTTTCGACCGGGCTGGTCGAACCCATCGCCCGGCTGGTCGGGGCCACCGACCGGGTGCGCGAGGGCGATTTCTCGGTACGGGTCGATACCGGTGTCTCGGACGACGAAATCGGCGCCCTGGCCCGGGCCTTCAACCGCATGACCGGCCAGATCGAAGCCCAGCACGGCGCGCTGGTCGATGCCAACCAGCAGCTTACCGAGCGGCGCCGGTTCATCGAAGCGGTGCTGTCCGGCGTTTCGGCCGGGGTCTTGGGGATCGATGCCGAAGGCGAGATTACCTTGCCCAACCGGTCGGCCGTGGAACTGCTGGGGCGGAGCGAGGCCGAACTGGTCGGCACACGGATCGCCGAAATGGTCCCGGAAATCGCCGCCCTGGTCGAGGAGGCGCGGGCCAAGCCGGAACGGCAGGTCCAGGCCCAGATCACCCTGCAACGCGACGGGCGCACCCGGCACTTCATTGCCCGCGTCGTGGGCGAGCGCAGCGGCCGCGACATACGCGGCTTTGTCGTGACCTTCGACGACGTCACCGACCTGGTGTCGGCACAGCGCATGGCGGCCTGGGCCGACATCGCCCGGCGCATCGCCCACGAGATCAAGAACCCGCTGACCCCCATCCAGCTCTCGGCCGAACGGCTGCGGCGGAAATACGACCGCGAAATCTCGACCGATCCCGAAGTCTTCCGCCAATGCACCGACACGATCATCCGTCAGGTCGGCGATATCGGCCGCATGGTCGACGAGTTCTCGTCCTTCGCCCGGATGCCCGCGGCGGTATTCCGGCCGGAGGATTTGGGCGAGCAGATCCGCCAGGCGATCTTCCTGCGCCAGGTCGGCCATCCCGAGATCCGCTTTGAAACCAGCCTTCCGGCCG
>JAJFJE010000084.1 GCA_021774355.1 Alphaproteobacteria bacterium | reverse complement strand
TTCGCGGCGCTCGACAAGGGGTTCGGCTTCTGCGACGTCGTCCTGGGCTGGGATTCCAACGACCAGCTCTACGACAACACCAGCTTCACCGGCTGGCATACCGCCTATCCCGATGCCACCGTGCGGCTGCTGCCCGAGAGCTGCCGCGACGTTGCCGGCGAGGGCGCGATGGTCCTGTTCCTGGGCGAGTTCGTCGGTGCCGCCGAGGCGGTCTGCCCGCGGGGCGTGCTGCGCCGGGTGCTGGGGCGGGCGGCCGGCCATGGCTGGGCGGTGGAGGCGGCGGCCGAGTTCGAGTTTTTCCTGTTCGACGAGACGCCGCACACGGCGCGCGAGAAACACTATCGCGGCCTGCGCAACGCCAGCCCGGGCTTTTTTGGCTATTCGATGCTGCGCTCCAGCGTGATGGCCGATTTCTACCACGCCCTGCTGGCCCAGTGTGCCGCCATGCGCATGCCCATCGAAGGTCTGCACACCGAGACCGGGCCGGGGGTGATCGAAGCTGCCCTCGACCATTGCGGCGCGCTGGAAGCCGCCGACCGGGCCAGCCTGTTCAAGACCTTCACCAAGGTCCTGGCCCAACAGCGCAACCAGATGGCGACGTTCATGGCCAAATGGTCGCCGGACTGGCCGGGCCAGTCGGGCCATCTCCACCTGTCCCTCACCGACGGCGCGGGCCAGGCGGTGTTTCACGATGCCGCGCGCCCCCATGGCATGTCCCAGCAGATGCGCTGGTTCGTCGGCGGCCAGCAGGCGCTGATTCCGGAGCTTCTGGCGATGATCGCGCCGACGGTCAATTCCTACACCCGGCTGATTCCCGGGTTCTGGGCGCCGACCAGCGCCACCTGGGGGATCGAGAACCGCACCTGCGCCCTGCGGGTCATTCCCGGCAGTGCCAAGAGCCAGCGGGTCGAAGTGCGCCTTGCCGCCGCCGATATCAATCCCTATATCGCCTTGGCAGCGGCGATCGGCGCCGGCCTGTGGGGTATCGAACACCGGATCGAGCCGGATGCGCCTTTGGCCGGGAATGCCTATGACGCCCGCGTTCCGGCCCGTCGCCAGTTGCCGCGCAGCCTGGCCGAGGCGGCGGCCAGGCTGCGCCGCTCCAAGCCGGCCCGGGCGCTGTTCGGCGATGCCTTTGTCGACCATTACGCGGCGACCCGCGAGTGGGAAGAGCGCGAGGCCCGCAAGGCCATCACCGACTGGCAGCTGGCGCGCTATTTCGAGATCATCTGACCGCTCGGCGGTCACCGTTGCCGAGTGACGAATCATGGCTCAATTGCAGTGCATCAGCCCGGTCGACGGCCGGGTCTATGTCGAACGGGTGCTGGCCGACCCCGCCGCGAGCGAGGCCGCGCTCGCCCGGGCGGCGGCGGCGGCGCGGGGCTGGGCGGCGACGCCGCTGGCCGATCGCGTCGCCCTGATCGGCGCGGCGCTCGACCGCCTGGTCGCCGACACGGCGGCCATCGCCGCGGAGATCACCTGGCAGATGGGCCGGCCCATCGCCTATAGCCCGGGCGAGGTGCGGGGCCTGGAGGAGCGGGCGCGCTACATGCTGGCCGTGGCGGACGACGCCCTGTCGGCGCTCGACCCGGGGCCGAAGCCGGGCTTTGCCCGCATGATCAAGCGGCTGCCCCTGGGCGTGGTGGCGGTCGTGGCGCCCTGGAACTATCCCTATCTCACCAGTGTCAACGCCATCGTCCCGGCGCTCGCCGCCGGCAATGTGGTGGTCCTGAAGCACAGCCACCAGACGCCGCTGGTGGCCGAACGCTTCCAGGCAGCCTTCGACGCCGCTGGCCTGCCGCCGGGGGTGTTCCAGCACCTGCACCTGTCCCATGACGATACCGGCCGGCTGCTGGCCGACCGGCGCGTCGCCCATGTCTGCTTCACCGGTTCGGTCGCCGGCGGCCATGCCGTGGCCCGGGCCCTGGCGGACGGCTTTGCCGGTGCCGGGCTGGAACTGGGCGGCAAGGACCCGGCCTATGTCCGGGCCGATGCCGATCTCGACCATGCCATCGCGAATATCGGCGACGGCATCTTCTTCAATTCCGGCCAGTCGTGCTGCGGCATCGAGCGGGTCTATGTCGCAGCCCCCCTGTTCAACGCCTTTGTCGAAGGCCTGGCCGGCTTTGCCAAGGCCTATCGGCTGGGCTGCCCGACCCGGCCCGAAACCACCCTGGGGCCGATGGTGCGGGCCGGCGCCGCCGATTTCGTCCGGGCCCAGGTCGCCGAGGCGGTGGCCCAGGGGGCCCGGGCCCTGATCGACCCGCGCGGCTTTGCCGCGGACGCGCCGGGCACGCCCTATCTCGCCCCCCAGGTGGTGATCGACGTCGACCATTCCATGCGCCTGATGACCGAGGAGAGTTTCGGCCCGGTGGTCGGGGTGATGAAGGTTGCGTCGGACGCCGAGGCGATACGCCTGATGAACGACTCGTCCTATGGCCTGACCGCGGCGATCTGGACGGCCGACGAAGAGGCCGCCGAACAGATCGGCGACCGCCTGGACACCGGCACCGTGTTCATGAACCGCTGTGATTACCTCGACCCGGCGCTGGCCTGGACCGGGGTCAAGAATTCCGGGCGCGGCGTCACCCTGTCGCGCCTCGGCTACGACCAGCTGACCCGGCCCAAGAGCTTTCATCTGCGCCTGGCCACGGCGTGATCTTCGGAGCGTTGCAATGACCACCCTGACCGGTGCCTGGAACTATCCCACCCGTGTCCTTGCCGGGCCCGGCCGGATCGCCGAACTGGGCGCGGCCTGCCGCCAGGCGGGCATTGCCCAGCCGCTCTTCGTGACCGATCGGGGCCTTGCCCAGGCGGCCATTACCGACCGCGCTCTGGCGGTGCTGCGCGGCGCGGGCTTTGCCCCCGGCTTCTATGCCGATATCCGCTCGAACCCGGTCGAGGCCAATCTGGACGACGGGCTGGCGGTCTACCGCGCCGGCGGCCATGACGGCGTGGTCGCCTTTGGCGGCGGCTCGGGCCTCGATATCGGCAAGCTGATCGCCTTCATGGCCGGGCAGAGCCGGCCGGTCTGGGACTTCGAGGATGTGGCCGACTGGTGGACCCGGGCCGATGCGGCGGCGATCGCTCCCGTGGTCGCCGTGCCGACCACCGCCGGCACCGGTTCCGAGGTCGGCCGCGCAGCGGTCCTGACCGATGGCCGCAGCCACGAGAAGAAGATCATCTTTCATCCGCTGATGCTGCCCAAACTCGTGATCTCCGATCCCGAATTGACGGTCGGCCTGCCGCCCACGGTAACCGCCTGGACCGGGCTCGATGCCTTCACCCATTGTTTCGAGGCCTATTGCGCCCCCGGGTTCCATCCCATGGCCGACGGCATCGCCCTGGAAGGCATGCGCCTGGTCAAGGACTACCTGCCCCGTGCCGTCGCCGCCGGCGGCGACATCGAGGCCCGGGCGATGATGCTGGCGGCGGCCTCGATGGGGGCTGCGGCGTTCCAGAAGGGGCTTGGCGCGACCCATTCCATCGCCCATCCCCTGGGCGTCCTCTACGACACCCATCACGGCCTGGCCAATGCCGTGATCCTGCCCTACAGCGCGACCTTCAACCGCCCGGCGATCGCCGGGCGGCTGCCCCTGCTGTGCCGGGTGCTCGACCTGCCCGGCCAGGATTTCACCGCCTTCCGGACCTGGCTGCTGGCGTTCCGCCGGCTGCTCGGGATACCCCACAGCCTGGGCGAACTGGGCGTGCCGGCCGACCGGGCCGACGAGATCGGCGCGATGGCGCAGCGCGATCCCTCGACCGGATCGAACCCGCGGGCAACCACCCCGGCCGACATGGCCCGGATCTTCCGGGCGGCGCAGTCCGGTACCGTCGAGGAGGCCGCATGATGGGCAAGCTTTCGCTTCTGGTGGTCGAGGGCAATTCCGCCGAGGGCCGCGCCCGCAGCATCGCCTCGGGATCCGTGGCGGCGGGCGACGGCTATGCCGCGGTGCTGCGGCAACTGGCGCCCGCGGCCGCGATCGACATCTGCTATCCGGCCGATCCCGGGGCCAACCTGCCGGGGATCGAAGGGCTGGCCGCCTATGACGGCATCGCCATTACCGGCTCCGCGCTCAACATCTATGACGGCGGCCCGACGATCGCGCCGCAGGTCGCGCTGATCCGGGACGCCTTTGCCGCCGGCACGCCGATCTTCGGCTCGTGCTGGGGGCTGCAACTGGCCACCGTGGCGGCTGGCGGCGTGGTGCGCGGCAACCCCCGCGGCCGGGAGATCGGCGTGGCGCGCAAGATCACGGTGCTCGAGGCCGGGCGCGATCACCCGCTGCTGGCCGGCCGGCCGCCGGTGTTCGATGCCTTGTGCGTCCATCTCGACGAGGTCGCGGAACGCCCCGATGGCATGACGGTGCTGGCGGCGAACGACCATTCCGCGGTCCAGGTCGCCGAGATCCGCCGGGGCAATACCGTCTTCTGGGGCGTCCAGTATCATCCCGAATACGGCTTCGGCGACGTTGCGGCGGTGTTTCGCCGCTATGCCGACCGGCTGGAAGCCGATGGCTTTTTCCGCAACTCCGGCGACGCCGCGCACATGATCGGTCTCTACGATGCCCTGGCCGAACGCCCCGATCCCAGGCTCGGCTGGCAGCTGGGCATCGGTGCCGACATTCTGGTACCGGAAAACCGCTTCCGCGAATTGATCAACTGGTTGTTCCGCCTGGTTATGCCGACCCGGGCCGCGCGCGGCCGGTCGTGACCGAAAGCGCCGGCGGCGGTCCGGCGCCGGCCGGCGAAATGCAGGTCTGGTCTGCTGCCGGGCGGCCTTGCCGGCCGCCCCGGGGCGATGCCACCATCGCGCGACCGAACCAGCCGGAGAGCATCATGCAGCACAGGGCCGAGCGTTATGGCGGCGTCGCCATGCTGTTTCACTGGGTGATGGCCGCCCTTATCGTTTTCGCCTGGTATCTGGGCAATGGCGCCGAGGACCTGGAGGGCGGCCCGCGCCTGATCCAGATCACGCTGCACAAGAATATCGGCTCGACCGTCCTGGCCCTGGTCGCCCTGCGCCTGATCTGGCGGCTGTTCCGGCCGGCGCCGCCGCTGCCTGCGACCATGTCGCCGGTGATGCGGGGGCTGGCGACGGCGACCCACTGGGCGCTCTACCTCGTCATGTTCGGCCTGCCCCTGTCGGGCTGGCTACTGTCCTCGGCCGCGGGCTATCCGGTGATGCTGGCCGGGCTGCTGGAACTGCCGGCCCTGGTCGACAAGAGCGAGGCCATCCGCGACTTCGCCCGCGGCGCCCATGGCCTGATGGGCAATGTCATCCTGGCGCTGGTGGTGCTTCACGTCGTGGCCGCCCTGAAGCACCATTTCGTCGATCGCGACGACACCTTGCGGCGCATGCTGCCCCGCTTGCGCTGACCGCTCAGGCGCCGAAACGCCAGATTCCGGTCTGCTTGACCTCGGCGTCCTCCAGGGCCCGGCTGACCGGCACCGCATAGCTGGCGAGGCGGGTCAGCCGGGCCTGGGGCAGGTAGGACCGCCCGGGGTCGCCGATCAGCACGACGGTGCCGGCACCGGCCAGGGCGGCCAGCCACGCGGTGACCCGCTCGGCCATGGGGCGTTCGTAGCAGACATCCCCGGCCAGGACGACGTCGACGCCGAGGTCCAGCCGGCCGATCAGGTCGGCGGCGCTGATGGCGGGCGCGACCCCGTTGAGGTCGCTGTTGAGGGCGATCGCCGCCAGGGCGAAGGCGTCGATCTCGTTGGCGACGACCTGCGCCGCTCCGGCCTTCAGGGCGGCGATGGCGACAACCCCGGAGCCGGCGGCGAAATCGAGCACCCGGTGCCCGGCGACCCGTTCGGGATGATCCAGCAGGTGGCGGGCCAGGGCTTGGCCGCCGGCCCAGGCAAATGCCCAATAAGGCGGCGGCAGGCCCTGGGTGCCCAGCGCCGCTTCCGTCTGCTCCCACAGGGCGGTTGCCTCGTCGGCCAGATGGAGCTTCAGCTCCGGCACCAGGGGTGGAGCCACGACCCGCGTATTGGCCAGAATGAAGCGCCGATGATCCATGGCGCCTTATGCCACGGCCGGCGCCGAAACACAGCGGCCCGCATCGGCCGATGCGGGCCATGCCCCACCGGGGGCAGGAGCGGTCAGGCGCGGAAATATCCGCCGCAGGCGCCGCAGACGACGTCGATATAGGATTCGGTGTTGAGGCCGACGGCCCAGCCGACATGGCCGCACCAGGGGCACTGGGTATAGCCGGAATACCACGCCTGGCCTTCGACGTCG
>JAJFJE010000083.1 GCA_021774355.1 Alphaproteobacteria bacterium | reverse complement strand
CCCGGGGAGCCAGACAAATCAAGGGGTCGGGAAGCAATTCCTGACCCCTTGACGCATTCCAGGTCCCCGGGGCGACAGGTGGGGCAACAGGCTGCAGAACCGTTTTCTGAACCGGTCATCACCGCCGATGACTGTCCCCGCGCGCGCGTTCCGGTCACGCGCCACGGCACACCCACACTAAGACCGCGTCATCCCCGACGGCGCGCCAGCGCCGATCGGGGATCTTCCGGGGCGCAGGATCCCGGCTCTGCGCTGCGCTCCGGCCGGGATGACGAGGGCTATGGGGGCCGGCATCGCACCCCCCCCAGAACTTCGTCATCCCCGACGGCGCGGCAGCGCCGATCGGGGATCTTCCGGGCGCGCAGGGTCCCGGCTCTGCGCTGCGCTCCGGCCGGGATGACGAGGCGTTTGTGAGTCCGGCATCGCACCCCCCCAGAACTTCGTCATCCCCGACGGCGCGGTAGCGCCGATCGGGGATCTTCCGGGCGCGCCGGGTCCCGGCTCTGCGCTGCGCTCCGGCCGGGATGACGCGGTGTTTATGGGTCCCGGCATGGCGCCCCCAGAACTTCGTCATCCCCGACGGCGCGGCAGCGCCGATCGGGGATCTTCCGGGGCGCCGGGCCGGTCGCCGGCGGGTCGGTCACTCCGCGGCGCGGCCTGTCGGCCTCGGCTTCGCCCGGCTGCCGGTCTTCTCCGGCTTCGCCCGTCCGGCCGTGCCCGCCGCCGTCCGGGCTGCGTCGTCGAGATAGAGGGTGACCACGCGGCGCCACACCGCCAGGCATTTTTTGATCTGCTTGGGGTCGTTCTGCCAGATGTTGCGTACCGCGGCGCCGCGCAGGATGGTCATGGTCAGCCACAGCAATTCGTCCGCCATGGCTTCGGGGAAGCCCAGGCGGATCATGACCGACAGCCATTCCTGCTCGACCGGTTCGCGGTAGTTGCGCACCACTTTGACTGCCTGGTCCTTGAACTCCGGGTTCTTGGTCGAGGCCAGCAGCATGTCCAGGCCGACCCCGAAATGGTCGGAGAAATAGAAATCCGAGGCGTCCTTGAACATCGCGCCGACCGGGTCCTGGGCGCGGCGAAAGGCCAGGGTGCGGGCCTTGCTGCGGGCCGCCGACTGGTTCAGCACATGCTCCATTGCGGCGGCGATCAGGTCGTTCTTGCTGGGGAAATGATGCAGCTGGGCGCCGCGCGAGACGCCGGCGCGGGCCGCCACGTCATAGGTGGTGAAATTGTGATAGCCCTTCTCGCGCAGCACCTCGAAGGCGGCATCGAGGATGCGCCGCTGGGTTTCGGAACTGCGTTCGTCCTGGGTCCGCCTGGTCTTGCGGGGAACCGTGTTCGTCATCGTCTGCCGGATACCGTTTTCATGCCGTCGTCATCGGGTCCCGGATGGCGCGTCGGGGGTGCCCGCTGCGGGCCACTCTAGCACGCGGGCCGGGCCGCCCGCCGCGCGGCAATCCCGCCATCCGGTGCGCCTTTTAGCCACCCCCGGCCGGCGTCCCGCCGGGGGCCGGCGGCGCCGCGGCGGAGGCTCAGAAGGGATAGACCACATAGCGCGGCAGCACGGTGGTGTCGTAGACCGCCCGCTTATGCAGGAAGCGGGCGCCGCGCGCCTCCAGGACCACCCGGTCGCGATACTCGCCCGCCGCCAGCACCGTCGTGCTGCCGCCCTCGGGGGTCATCATGATGGCGAAGTTGGAGGTCACATCAAGGGTGCCGTCGGGGCCCGGCCGGCACCCGGTGCGATAGACCAGGTGGCGCGTGCGATAGGCCTGGAAGGTGCCGGCCCAGACCTGGGTGATGAAGGTCACCCGGTCTTCCAGGCGAGCCCGGCAATCGTCGAGCATCAAGGCAAGGCCCAGGTCGCGGGCGTCGTTCTCGGCCGCGATGCAGACATAGCCGGCCGCCTCGGTGGTCGCGAAGCACGCCAGCCAGCCGGCCATGTCGGCCCGGTCCAGCGCCGCGGCATAGGCCTGCTGCAAGGCGTCGACCGCGCCCAGACCGGCGTCGCTAGGCATGGCCATCACCACCCTCCCCCGCCCGGGCAAAGCCCATCACCCGGCGGTAATAGTCCCATTTGGGCAGGTTGCCGGCCTCGTCGTTCTGGCCGAAATCGTGCCACAGCGTATCCAGCCGCTTCACCCCCTTCTGGAACGCCGCATTGCCCGGGCTGCGGCTGCCGACGTGGATGCGCTGGAAGATCGCGGCGTCCTCCATGCTGATCACGCCGCAGGGCCCCAGCAGGTTCGACGACTGGCGGATGCGGTGGCGCAGCAGTTCGGCATCGTCGTCCTGATGGGCGAAATAAGCGTAGTGCACCTCGGTCTCGTCGACCGAGGTCGGAATGGCGAAGCGCAGATTGATCACGTCGAGATGCTTGGTCAGGACCGTGGCCGGGAACAGCTGGACCACGCGCGAGCCGTTTTGCGGATCGACCCCCTTGAAGGCGACCAGGGAGGGATCGCGCAGGAAGCCGGCATTCTGCACCGGCTTGAGCTGGACCTTGAATGCCAGGTGGCCATTGTCCGTGACCGTCTGCGAGCCCTGCCCGCCTTGCCACTGGAGCAGCCGGAAGCCGGTGTGGAGCAGCGGCGCGTGGTAGCCGTCATTATCGGCATAGGCCTTCCAGTTGGAGGCGTAGCGCACCTTCTGATAGCCCAGCAGGCGCAGCCGGCCGTCGCCGCCCAGAATGTCCTGGAGGGCCGAGACGGTCGCGCCCAGCCAGGCCTCCAGGGGCGGCGTGTCGCGGTCGGCGGTGGCGAAGATCAGGCCGAAGAACTGGGCCACGCGCAATTGCCGCAGGCCGTGATCGGCCTTGTCGAAATCGGGGGCGAACTCGCGGGCCCCGGGGCAGCCGATCAACCGGCCGTCATTGGCAAAGGCCCAGCGGTGATAGGGACATTCGAACTCCGTACGCCGGCCGCAGGAGGCGGTCTCCAACTGGTTGCCGCGATGGGTGCAGGAATTGACGAAGACCCGCACGGTGCCGTCGTCGCCATGGGCGACAATCACCGGCATACGCCCCAGCACCATGGTCTTGAAGTCGCCGGGTTCCGGAAGCTCGCCCAGATGGGCCAGGGCATGCCACTGCCCGCCATAGAAGATGCGCTGCAGTTCCGCCTCGAAGATATCGGGGCGCAGGAACACCTCCTTGGGGATCTCGTTGACCCGCGCCGGCCAGCGCAGCGACGGCCCGCCCGCGCTCATGGCACGAAGCCGAGCTGGTGGCCGATGGAGCGTCCGCGGCGGCCGGTATTGACGATCTCGCCGGTGATGTGGCCGGCATCGGCCGAGGCCAGGAAGGCGACCACGGCAGCCTGTTCATCGGCCGTGGCAAAGCGGCCCAGCAGGTCCTCGCCCACGATCATGGCGCGGAACTGCCGCTCCCATTCCTGTTCCTCGGCGGTCGCCGGGCGGGGAGCGCGCGCCGTCTTGCGCGGCGGCGCCTCGGTGCCGCCCGGCGCGACGCAATTGACCCGGATCCCGAAATCGGCCAGTTCGACGGCCAGCGCCGTGGTCAGCGCGGCAACGGCGCCCTTGCACGCCGAATAGGGCACCCGGTAGACGCCATCGACGGCATTGGAGCCGATATTGACGATCGCGCCGCCGCGCGGCTGCATCACGGGGATCGCCGCCCGAGCGCAGACCAGCGTCGGCCACAGGCTGCGCTGCACCTCCTGCCGCATCTCGTCCTCCGTGTAATGCCAGAAGGGTTTGGTCCAGATCGTCCCGCCGACATTGTTGACCAGCACGTCGATGGTGCCGAAGGCCGCCACCGCCGCGGCCATCAGGCGCTCGGCCCCGGCCAGGCCCGAGACATCCTCGACCGCGGCCCGGGCCTCGATCCCTGCGGCGGCCAGGGTCTCGACCGCCTCGGCGGCGGGGCCCGCGGCGATGTCGCCGATCACCACCCGGGCGCCTTCGCGGCCCAGCCGGCGGGCACAGGCAAGGCCGATGCCCTGGGCCGCCCCGGTGATCACCGCCACCTGGCCCGCGAAGCGGGCCGGTCCGGCACTCACGATATCGCTCCGCTGATCAGGTCGGCGGCTCGCAGGGCCATGGCCATCACCGGGCCGTTGGTGTGGGCGGAGACCAGGGACGGCATGATCGAACAATCGACCACCCGCAGCCCCTCGACGCCATGGACCCGCAACGCCGGATCGACCACCGCCAGGGGATCGGTGCCGATCCGGCAGGTCCCCGCCGGATGCATTACCGGGCCGCCGAACCGGCGATGGAAATCCAGCGCCTGGTCGTCGCTCGCCACGGCCGGGCCGGGCGCTATCTCGGCCTCAAGGTAACGGGCGAGCGGGGCCTGGGCACAGAGCGCACGGACATAGCGCAGGATCTGGCCGCTGGTCCGCCGGTCTTCTTCCGCCGTCAGATAGTTCGGACGGATCACCGGACCCTCGCGCGGGTCGGCCGAGCGGATCATGATCGTGCCTGTGCTCTGCGGCCGCAGCTGATAGGCGAAGATCTGCAGGCCATGGGCCTTTTCGAAGGTCATGCT
>JAJFJE010000082.1 GCA_021774355.1 Alphaproteobacteria bacterium | reverse complement strand
AATTCGCGGATCAGGGCATATTCCAGCATGCCGCACACCAGGGCGCCGAAGATCCGTCCGTCGCGATCGGCATCGCGCAGGGCGGGCTCGATGCAACTGCGGCTGCTTTCGAAAATGTCGGGTGCCCGCGGCACCCCGGTGCCGCATAGATCGGGGAACACATTGCCCAGGACATGGGGTTCGGTCGATGGGATCAGGCGCATCGAGCCGAGCAGCCGCCCCCGGCCATCGCGATGGGCGAGATAGACGGTGCGCGGGCCGTCGAAGCTGTCCCGCTCGATGCCGTCGCGGGCATCAGGCAGGTCCCACTGCAGGTCCTCGACGAAGACCCGGTGACGCTGGCGAAAGATCTGCTCCAGTACGTTGGTATGACGGCTACGGTTCCATGGTCCGATAATGTCGATCATGTTGGCCCCCTGTGGTGTGGAAGCCCAGAACACGACAAAGGAGTGGGTGCCGTCGCCTAACTAAGAGTGGGTATTGACAAGAAATTTATATTGTGCGTAGCGTATCCCTATGCGTGCATAATCCAAGCGGTTACGAATTGAGCGGGCTGCGGGCGCGGACCCGTGCCACCGACTCGGCCAGGTCGGCAAAAGCAGTGGCCACCGGGCTGGATCCCAGGACGCCCAGGGACGCCGCCATCCGCGAGACGGAGTCCGTTACCGAGGCCTGATCGATGCTGACCCCCAGCACGGCGCAGGACGCGGCGAGGTCGAGCAGGCGGGGCAGCATCGCAGGATCGATGGCGGTCAGCAGCAAGGAGACCTCGTCGAGGCTGGGCGGCTGATGGCGCGCCCGTTCGATGGCCTGGATACGGTCGACGGCAACCCCCGATCGGTGTGCCAGGCCCTCCACGCTCAGCCCGTTCAGCCCGCGCAATGCGCGCAGCCAAGCCCCGAAGGCGCCCGCGATTTCTTTCGGTGTCATAGCCCCTCCTGCCCGGGTCATGCCCGGTCGGCCGAGGTTGGCCTCATTGGCGGCGCGATACGACCCCTCTGATCAGGGGGGTCAGGTGCGCCGGCGCAGACGGGGTCTGAGCCAAAGGAAGCCCTTGAACAAGGCCAGATCGAGCCGGTCGAGCGCGGCGAAGGGCAGGCCCGGCAACGGGTTGAACGGGTTGGTGCGCGACATGGCCCACAGCTCCAGGCGGTCGGCGCGGCCATCGCTGGCGTTCCCCCGGCGGTGAAAGCCGCGGGTGTCGGCGACGACCAGGGTGTTGCGCCGGCAGTGGATCGGGCGCGGCGCGGCCAGGCCCAGCGCCCCCAAGGCCGCGTCGTCGATGCGCAGGGAGCCGCGCGCGGCATAGAGTTCGGGGAGCTCCGCGCCGGCCAGGCTCTGACGATATTCCCAGGCCAGCCGGGCCCTGGTCAGGCGGTGGGACCCGGGCACGTAGGTGAAGGGTCCGTTGCGCGCGTCGACGTCGTCGATAAACAGCCATGCCTTCATGGTCGGGTGGAAGGTGTCGGAATGAAGCCGGCGCTGGGGATCGGGCTGGTCGAGCCGGACGCCGCTGTGAATCGTCTGTATCCACTGGCCGGGCACCCGGCAACGCCCGGCCACATAGCCCAGCAGGCGGCGATAGCGACGGTCCGCCAGCACCGCGCGGGCCGCCGGCATATCGCCCAGGACGCGCCCGTCCAGCAGCACCCGGGCGGTCACGGTGTCGCCCTGGACCATGTCGGTGGTGGGATGGCGGCAGGCCCTGACCTCCATCTCAAGTTGGGCGAACAGCGCCGCCGGCAGGAAATCGGGAAGCACCACGAAGCCGTCCCGGGCAAAGGCCTGGCGCAGCGCCCGGGGTACGAAGGCGGCCAGCCACAGCCGGCGCAGACCCATGATCAGCGCCGCGAGCGTCACCCGGGAGACGTGGAGCCCCAGGCGGTTGAGCCGCCGGCTGCCGATCACCGGATTGTCACGGAAGGATTTGGCGCCGCTGGCCAGGGCCAGGACCTGCAGGGGCAGACGCAGCAGGGCGACGGCAGAGCGGCCGGGCGGCATCGCAACCTCTTGCGCGGGGACGACGACCAAGGCTAGCAGAGCGGGGCGTCCGCGCGAAGACGGCGGGCGCCGCCGCGACATCGCGATGGTGCTGCCGGACAGGATTGAACTGTCGACCTCTCCCTTACCAAGGGAGTGCTCTACCACTGAGCTACGGCAGCGCCGGGGCGCTAGGGCGCGGAACCTGCCATAGCCGCGCCGGCCACGCAAGCTGCGAGTGGCCGGCCGCAAACGATTGGTGCCACCGTCGACGCGCTCTCCCGGTCATTGCGCGGCGGCGGCCCGGGCGCCGCGGCACGCCCGGCCGAACCAGGCATCGCTGGATGGCGTCGCCGGGCACGCGCCAGGGCGGGCGGGGGACAGGGCGGTGTTCGGCGGCACAGGCCGGTCGCCAAGAACTGATTCTCCCGGTCGAATTTAGGCGCCAGGACGCTCCTGGACGGCCAAAACGTCCCGGCCGGGCGGGTTCGGGCGGGGTTCACAGGCGACAGGGCGCGCCCGGTGCCCCATTATCGCCCGATTCATGCTCTTCTCTGCCTGGCTCACCACGATGTCCGAGGGAAAGGGGCGCAGTGATTGGGCGAATCCTCGGTTGGTTTCTTGTCGGTTTGAGCCTCGTTTGTCTGGGGGCCGACGCCATGGCCATGCTCGAACGCGGGCGGGTCGCCCTGTTGCCGCTTGGCGACCTGTGGCAGACCCTCGACGCCGACGGCTATGACGGGGTCCGGACGGCCATCGAGAGCTATACCCTGCCGGTGCTCTGGCAGCCGGTGGCGACCACCGTGCTGGCCGTTCCCGGGCTGCTTCTGTTCGGCCTGACCGGCCTCGCACTGCTGCTGCTGTTCCGTCGCCGCGACCCGGCTGCCAAGCGGCTGTTCTGACCTCAGGGGACCGGATCGAACAGGCCGAGCTGGTCGCCCGGCGCTGGCGGGCGACGGAATTGGCTGGTGTCCAGGGGAGTCCTGGGGGCATCCAGGCCCAGCCGCCTGCAGGTCAGGCGAAAGCGCTGGCCGAGCAGGGTGGCGTAGGGCCCGCTGCCGCGCATGCGCTGGCCGAACGCCGCGTCATAGTCCTTGCCGCCGCGCATCTCGCGCAGCAGCGCCATCACCCGGGCAGCCCGCTCGGGCACCGCCTCCTCCAGCCACTCGCGAAACAGGTCCTTGATCTCCAGGGGCAGGCGCAACAGGACATAGCCGGCAAGGCTCGCCCCGGCGGCGCGTGCCGCCCCCAGAAGCGCCTCGATCTCGTGGTCGTTGAGGCCGGGAATGATCGGAGCCGTCATCACCCCCACCGGGACGCCGATCCCGGCCAGTTCGCGGATCGTCGCCAGCCGGCGGGCCGGGGTGGCCGCCCGCGGCTCCATGCGCCGGGCCAGGCGCGGGTCGAGGGTGGTGATCGAGACCGCCACCCGGACCAGGTTGCGCCGCGCCAGCCGGCCCAGAATGTCCCGGTCGCGCAGGACCAATGCCGACTTGGTGACGATGGTGACCGGATGATTCCAACGCTCCAGCACCTCGAGCAGGCCGCGGGTGATCGCCATGCGTTTTTCCAGCGGCTGGTAGGGATCGGTATTGGTTCCCATGGCGATCGGGGCGCAGACATAGGAGCGGGCCCCCAACTCGCCCTCCAGCAGCCGGGGGGCATCGGGCTTGGCCAGCAGCCTGGTTTCAAAATCGAGTCCCGGCGACAGGCCGAGATAGGCATGGGTCGGGCGGGCGAAGCAATAGATGCAGCCATGCTCGCACCCCCGGTAGGGGTTGATCGAGCGGTCGAAACTGATGTCCGGCGACGTGTTGCGGGCGATCACCGTGCGGCTTCGGTCCAGGGTGACCGTGGTCGCCAGGGGCGGCAGGCCGTCCGCGTCGCCATCCGTTGCTCCGCCCGCCTGGGACCCGCCCGTCTGGGACCCGCCCGTCTGGGACCCGCCCGCCTGGGACCCGCCCGTCTGGGACCAGCCGTCGGCGACGGCCACCGTGACCGTCCGTTCGAAGCGGCCGGCCAGGTTGGACAGGGCTCCGCGTCCGCGCCGTCCGGCGGCGGCAACCTTGGCGGTATCGGCGACCGCGCCGCCCTGGCTGGGGGCGATGTGGACCCGCCCGACGGACCGGGCCGGGCGGTCTGGCTGGTTCTCTGTCATGGCGACAGATTAGCAGATTAAGAACAAAACAGGAACATTGATTCCATCGGCCAAGGCCCCCGGGCGCGGGAAAGCCGGGCCCTGGCGCCGGCGGACTAGGTGCCGCGGCCCGTGAGGCCCTGTTCGGTCAGGCGCGGCATCAGCTCAACGAAATTGCACGGGCGGAAGCGGTAGTCGAGCTGGTGGACCAGGATGTCGTCCCAGGCGTCGCGGCAGGCCGAGGGCGAGCCGGGCAGGGCAAACAGGTAGGTGCCGCCGGCGACGCCGGCGCAGGCCCGGGACTGGACAGTCGAGGTGCCGATCTTGTGGAAGGACAGCCAGCGGAACAACTCGCCAAAACCCGGAATGGGCTTTTCCCAGACCGCTGCGAAAGCCTCGGGGGTGACGTCGCGCCCGGTGACACCGGTGCCGCCGGTGGCGAGAACCACGTCGATCGCGGGCTCGGCGATCCAGCGGCGCAACTGTTGTTCGATCAGCGGCTGGTCGTCGGTGACCAGGGCGCGGGCGGCCAGGCGGTGGCCGGCTGCCGTCAGCCGCTCGACCAGGGTGTCGCCGGATTTGTCGGTGGCGGCGTCCCGGCTGTCGGACAGGGTCAGGACCGCGATGCGGACCGCGACGAAGGGGCGGTTGGGGTCAATTCCCGGCATAATCCTGGGCGGTGATCCGTTGTGTCGCGACCTGGATCGCCTCGGCGTCCTGGGGCACGAAGATGGGCCAGCCGCCGCTGGCCGCCGCATCGAGAGATTCGAGGGTCTGGCCCAGCCGCGCCTGATAGATCCAGAAATTGGCAAGGATCCGCTCGACAAACAAGCGGGTCTCGGCGCTGGGCAAGGTTTCGATGAACAGCAGGGGGTCGCCCTGGTAGTTCGCCGTGCGCAGCCATGATGCGACATTGCCCGGGCCGGCATTATAGGCCGCGGCCAACAGGAACAGATTGCGCCCCACCCCGTCATCGTCCATCAGCATCTCGAGATAGCCCTGGCCGAGGGCCAGGTTGGTCGACGGGTCCGTCAGATCGCCCTGGCCCCGGACCGGAATGCCGCGGCGGCCGGCCACCAGGCTGGCGGTGCCGGGCATGAGTTGCATCAGGCCGCGGGCCCCGACCGGGCTTTGCGCCCGGGTGTCGAACCCGGATTCCTGCTTCACAAAGGCGAAAATCAGCGCCCGGTCGACCCGGAAACCATTCAGCGGGCGATAGCGGGGAATGGGGAAATGGCCCTTGCCGGCCGCCTGGGTGGTGTCGATCAGGCCGATGCGGGCGGCCAGCGCGTCGACCGAGGCGGTCTCGACCGGCGACAAGGCGGCCCGCACCAGCCCCAGTTCCGCCGAGGCGAGATCCAGCTGGCCGACGGCCGCCAGGGCCATTGCCCGGCGCACCGGGGCAAGGCCCAGCAGCGGCTTCAGCGCGGCGGCGTCAATGGCATTGACCTCCGGGGTGGCGGACAGATCCCGCCCCAGCAGGCGCGCCGCCATCAGGCCGTAGAAGCTTTGCGGGTAGCGCGCGGCGACCGTCAGGTGATCGAGCACCCGGTCGGGCTTGGCCGCCACCAGATCGGCCCGGGCGGCCCAGAAGGCCGCCGCCGCCGTGACCCAGGTCGAGACCGTCGCCGATTCCGACAGGGCCGCGAAATGGCGGCCGGCGCTGTCGGCGTCGCCCAGGCGCCAGGCCGCCAGGCCGGCGGTCCAGTCGGCCATGGGGACAAGGTTGCGCGACCGGCCGGCGACCAGCTTGGCCAGGTCGAAAGCCTGCTGATCGGCACCTTTGAGGAACAGCCGGAAGGCAATCTCGGCGCGGATCATGTCCTGCTTGGCCAGGGCCAGGCGTCCGCCTACCGCCGGATCGCGCAGGAAGGTCAGGGCTGCCCGTTCGTCGCCGCGCTTCAGGGCGGCGCCGATGGCCGGCGACAGGCTGCTGACGCTGAACCGCAGGCCGGCTTTCTGACGCCCGGGCGGCTCCTGGGGCAGGGTGTCGAGGCGGCCTTCCCCGGCGGCGGTGCCGTCATCCAGCCCGGCGATCCGCCGGATGGGCAGCCTGACCCCGGCAAGGGCCGCGATGTCTTCCGCCTCGGGCAATTCGCTGTAGCGGTTCAGCCAGGCCGAGAGTTCGGCCTTGCTCGCCACATAACGGGTGCGGTCCAGGCAGCGGGCGGCCTGCACGTGACCCACCAGAAGCGGGTCCTCGACCGCGGCGAGGACGGCGTCGACCTCGCCGTGACGGCCGGTGCGGATCAGCTCGAACAATGTGCGATAGCGGCCGATATCGGCCTTTGACAGGGTGGCCAGGCCACGCGGCCCAGTTGATGCGGTGGTCTGGGTGGCGGCCAGTGCGGGCGCCGGCCCGACGCCCAATGGCCACGGCCCCAGTCCGATGACGGTCAGCACCGGCGCTGCCAGCAGGCACCGCAACAGACGCGTCTTTATCCGCAAGAGGCTTGTGCCCCAGCTCATGACGTTTCCCTCTCCCACGGCACGAACTATGACGAGACTGTGGCGGTCCTGCCAAGGCGACACGGCCGATTTGGTGGGAAATGAAACGGGTTACCCGGGGATTTGGTTTAATCGTCGGCGGTCAGCCGGGCCTGGAGTGCCAAAAGGTCGCGCCAGGAGTCCGCCTTCGCTGCTGGATTGCGCAGCAGATAGGCGGGGTGGAGACTGGGCATGACGGGCCGCCCGAGAAAGCTGTGCCATTGCCCGCGCAGGCGGGTGATGCCGACCTTGCTGTCCAGCAGGGCGGTGCTCGGGGTGCCGCCCAGCAACAGGATGACGCGCGGTTCGCACAGGCTGATCAGGCGCTCGACGAAAGGCCGGCACAGCGCGGTTTCCGCAACGGTTGGTTTGCGGTTGCCAGGGGGTCGCCAATAGATGACATTGGTGATATATGCATTCGTAGTGCGTGAATATCCGATGGCTGCCAGCATCCTGTCCAGCAACTGGCCGGCCCGGCCGACAAAGGGCAACCCCTTGGCGTCTTCTTCGGCTCCGGGCGCTTCGCCGATCACCATCAGGGGGGCACCGGCGATCCCGTCGGCGATCACGGTATTGAGCGCCCCTGCCTTCAGGCCACCGCCGTCGAAGGCGCGGATGGCGCGTTCCAGCGCCGCCAGATCGGCGCAGGAATCGGCCAGCTGCCGCGCCGCGTCGATCATCGCCGCTTCGACGGAAACCGTGGCGCGGACGGGTTGCGGCGGCGGCATGGGCCGGCCGACGGTCGACGGGGTACCGGCCAGCTTGGCCGGCGGCGGCTGGGGCACCGCGAAGCGGTCGACGGCGCGGTCGTCGAGAGCTTCGTCGACCCCGGCCTCGAGCAGCCAGGCCAGAGCGGCAAGCGGTGACGGAAACTGATCCATGGCACCAAGTTAGCACGGCCGTTATTGTGCAGTGCACCGTGATTGGCGACCGCCGGCAGGCGGGCAAGGAGAGCAAGCGATGGAACGCGAGGCAATGGAATTCGATGTGGTGGTGGTCGGGGCGGGACCCGCCGGCCTCGCCGCAGCGATTCGGTTCAAGCAGCTCTGTGCCGCGCAGGGGGCCGATTATTCGGTATGCGTGATCGAAAAAGGTTCGGAGGTCGGCGCCCATATCCTGTCGGGTGCCGTGCTCGATCCCCGCGCCCTCAACGAATTGCTGCCCGACTGGCCCGACCGGGGCGCCCCGCTGAATGTTCCCGTGACCGAAGACCGCTGGCTTTATCTCACCGAGCGCCGCGCCTTCCGCCTGCCCGGCTTCGCCATGCCGCCCTTCATGCATAATGACGGGAATTACATCATCAGCCTGGGCAATCTGTGCCGGTGGCTGGCGGCCCAGGCCGAAGAGATGGGCGTCGAGATCTATCCGGGCTTTGCCGCGGCCGAAGTGCTCTATCACGAGGACGGGCGGGTCCGGGGCGTCGCCACCGGCGACATGGGGGTGGCCCGGGACGGCCATCGCAAGGACACCTATACGCCGGGCGTGGAACTGCACGCCAAGTACACCCTGTTTGCCGAGGGTGTCCGGGGCAATCTGTCGAAACAGCTGATCGACCGCTTCGCCCTGCAGGACGGCCGCCAGCCCCAGACCTACGGCCTCGGACTCAAGGAACTGTGGCAGGTCGACCCGGCCCGGCACCACCAGGGTCTGGTCGTCCATGCCCAGGGCTGGCCGCTCGACAGCAAGACCGCCGGCGGGGCCTTCCTCTATCATCTGGAAGACAATCAGGTGGCGGTCGGCTATGTCGTCGCCCTGGACTATTGGAACCCCTATCTGTCGCCGTTCGACGAGTTCCAGCGGTTCAAAACCCACCCGGAGATTCGCGACGTCTTTGCCAAGGGCAGGCGCCTGGCCTATGGCGCGCGGGCGATCAACGAGGGCGGCTATCAAGCCATCCCCAAGCTGGTCTTTCCGGGCGGCGCGCTGATCGGCTGTTCGGCCGGCTTCGTCAACGTGCCGCGCATCAAGGGCAGCCACAATGCCATGAAGACCGGGATGATGGCCGCCGAGGCAGCTTACGACGCCCTGGCCGCCGGGCGCGACGGCGACACGCTGGTTGGCTATGCCGATCGCTTCAATACCTCGTGGGTGGCCAAGGAACTGTTCACCGTGCGCAATGTCCGGCCGGCGCTGAAATGGGGCACCCTCAAGGGGACCCTCTATGGCGGCTTCGACATGTGGCTCAGCCATCTGGGCATGCCGCTGCCCTGGACCCTGGGGCACCATCCCGACAATGCCAGCCTGGTCAAGGCGGCCGATGCGCCAGCGATCGTCTACCCCAAGCCGGATGGGAAACTGACCTTCGACCGTCTCTCCTCGGTGTTCCTGTCCAACACCAATCACGAGGAGGATCAGCCGATCCACCTGACGCTGAAGGATCCCGGCGTTCCGATTTCGGTCAATCTCGCGCTTTACGATGCGCCGGAGCAGCGTTATTGCCCGGCGGGCGTCTACGAGATCGTGCGCAATGACGACGGCTCGAATCCGCGGCTGCAGATCAATGCGCAAAATTGCGTCCACTGCAAAACCTGCGACATCAAGGATCCGACCCAGAACATCGTCTGGGTCGTGCCCGAGGGTGGCGGCGGGCCCAACTATCCCAATATGTAGGGCGGTGGCGCGGCGGGTCGGCCGGGCGGGCGGACTGAGACCAATCAGGCGCAGTTTGCCGTGGAGCCTTGGCCGCCGGGTCCCTATGGTGGGAAACGGGGCGTAGACGCAGGAGTGATCAGGTCCGGTGGTTGGAGCATCGAAGCGTTCGGCGTTGCCGCTCGTATTATGCCTTGTCGGCTTCACGCTCGGCGGCTGCGTCGAATCGGTTGCGGCAAACGGCGAGGCCACGACCAGCGGCAGCGCCGGCCCGGTCGCCGCCACCAGCTTCGCCGGCAGCTATCTGGCGGGACGCTTTGCCAGTTCGGTTCCCGACGCGGCCGCCGCCTCGCGGTTTTATGACGGGGCGCTGAAATTCGATCCCGGCAATACCCAGCTGCGCCGCGAGGCCATGCTCGCCTATCTGATGTCGGGGAACTATGTGCAGGCCGCGACCCTGGCGGGCACGGTCGCCCGGCTCGAACGGGACGACCCGATTGCCACCCTGGTGGCGCTGGTCGGCGAAATTCGCCTGGGCCAGTACGACGCTGCCGCCAAGCGGTTGGCGACCATGCCGTCCAATGCGGCGATCGACCTGCTGAAGCCCGTCCACCAGGCCTGGATCCTGCAGGGACAGCATAAGACGGGCGAGGCCCTGACGGTGCTCGACACCATGGCCGGGGATCAGGGGGTTCTGCCGATCAAGCTGTACCACCGGGCGCTGATCGCGGCGCTCGACGGGCGCAAGGCGCTTGCGGCCCAGTCCTTTGCCGCCCTGCGCCAGACGGCGGTCGGCGGCTGGACCCGGTCGATCGCGGCGGAGGGGGCGTTTCTCGAGTCGGTGGGCGAACAGCCGGCGGCACGGGTGCTCTATCAGGCCCGGCTGCGCGACCTGCCGGATAATGCGACCTTGCAGTCGGCGCTCGACCGTCTCGACCATGGCGCGGGTACCGGGCTTCTGGTGACGACGCCGTCCGAAGGGGTCGGCGAAGCCATGTTCGGTGTCGCCACCCTGCTGGCCCAGGAGGATGCGATCCGCCCGGCGATCGTCTATCTCCGCCTGGCCCTGATGGCCCGGCCGGCCCTGGCCGAGGCCCAGCTTCTGCTCGCCGACCTGTTCGAACGGACCGGCGACCGCGACCAGGCCCTTGGCCTGTACGACCAGATTCCGCGGACCGCGGCGATCTGGTGGTCCAGCCGGATCCGCTATGCCCTGGCGCTCGACCATTTCGACCGTCCCGACGATGCCCTGGCGGAACTGGCCAGGCTGGAAGCCGAGCGGCCCGACGATGCCAGTGCCTATCTGGCGGCCGGCGACATCTATCGCGGGCGGGAACAATTCGCCAAGGCGATCCCGGCCTACAGCAAGGCCATCGCGCTGACGCGCAGCCCCACCGGCGACGACTGGAGCGTCTATTTCCTGCGCGCCATCGCCTATGAACGGACCAAGCAGTGGGACGCCGCCGAGGCCGACCTGCGCCAGGCCTTGGAACTCCGCCCGGAAGAGCCAGACGTCCTCAACTATCTGGCCTATTCCTGGACCGAGCAGGGCCGCAACCTGCGTCAGGCGGAAGCCATGCTGGTCAAGGCCGCCGCCGCCCGTCCGGACGACGGCTATATCGTCGACAGCCTGGGCTGGGTCTATTTCCGCCAGGGCCGCTTCGACAAGGCGGTCGTGCAGTTGGAACGGGCCGTGGCCTTGAAGCCCGGCGACCCGGTGCTGAACGAACATCTGGGCGACGCCTATTGGGCGATCGGCCGGCGCATCGAGGCCAAGTTCCAATGGCGCATTGCGCTGGCCCTGAATCCGCCCAGCGATGTCAGGGATGGCATCACGAAGAAGCTGGCCGAGGGCCTGCCGCAAGCCGCTCTGGTGCCCGGTGAACCCTGACGGCGACGGCGCGGCGAGCCATGAAGCGGCGCCGGCCAAGGTCAATCTCTATCTGCATGTGACCGGGCGCCGCGCCGACGGTTACCACAGCCTGTCGTCCCTGGTCGCCTTTGCCGGGGTCGGCGACCGGCTCGCCGTGCGCAGCATCGCCCGCGGCCTCACCCTGGAGACGTCGGGACCCTTTGCCGCAGCGGTTCCCGGCGATGCGGCGGCCAATCTGGTGGTGCGGGCGGCGCGGCAGATGCTGGCGGCGGCCGGCCGCACCGACGGCTTGGCCCTGACCCTGGTCAAGACCCTGCCGGTCGCGGCGGGCCTGGGTGGCGGGTCGGCCGATGCGGCGGCCACCATGCGGGCGATCGAACGCCATCTGGGGCTGAGCCTTGCCGAGTCGCGGCGCCGGGCGATCGCCCTCGCCCTGGGCGCCGACGTTCCGGCCTGCCTGGCCTCCGTCCCGGTGCTGATGGGCGGAATCGGCGACCGGCTGGCGCCCTATCGCGCGCTTCCCCCGGTGGGAATCGTGCTGGTCAACCCAAACCTGCCGCTTTCGACGGCGGCGGTGTTCCAGGCACTGGACGGGCGCTTTTCGCCGGACGATCCTATGCCGGCCATGGCTCTCGACTTCAATCATCTGACGGCGGCGCTGGCGGCCCGGCGCAACGATCTGGAAGCGCCGGCGCGGCAGCTCTGTCCGGCGCTCGACGCGGTGCTCGCGGCCCTTGGCGGTCAGCCGGAGGTGGCGCTCGCCCGGATGTCCGGTTCGGGAGCCACCTGTTTCGGCCTGACCCGGGATGCGGCGACGGCGGCGGCCGTGGCCCGGCGCCTGGCCGCCGCCCGGGCCGACTGGTGGGTGGCGGCGTCGACTTTGTCGGGCGGTTGCGCGTGATCCGGCTGTCGTGTCTCGTCCTTGCCCTGTTCCTGGCCGGCTGTGACACCACCAGCGTCCCGGTTCCGCCGCGCACCGGCCCGCCGGCTGCCGTCGCTGTGCCGTCCGATCTGGAACTGACCTGGCTCCAGGCGGTGGTCATGCTGCCCGCGCCCAGCGGCAATGTCGTGGCTCACCGCATGGCGGACCTGCGCGGCGGCGTCGGGGTGCCGGCCGCGACCGTCCCCACCGTCATCTATCTGCACGGCTGTACCGGCCTGGGTGACGACCTGTCTTTCCTGCGCGGCCTGGCGGAGGCCGGCTTTGCCGTCATCGCGCCGGATTCCATGGCGCGCCGATATCGGCCCCTGCAATGCGATCCGGCCACCGGCCGGGGCGGCTACAATCCCTTTGTCTATGATTTCCGCATGGCCGAAATCGGCTATGCCCTGCAGGCCATGGCCCAGTTGTCCTGGGTCGACCAGGGCAACCTGTTCCTGATCGGCGGCAGCGAAGGCGGCGTGCCGGCGGCGCTCTTTCGCGGCAACGCGTTTCAGGCCCGGGTCATTACCGACTGGACCTGCCACGGCGCACCGGTGATTGCCGGGCTGGAGGCGCCGATCGACGAACCTGTGCTGGCCGTCGTCGCGGCCAATGATCCGTGGTACCGGAACGGTGCCGCCTATGGCCAGGAAGGTGATTGCGGGGCCTATATGACAGGCCGGCCCCTGGCCCGCTCGGTGGTGCTGCCGGCGCCGCTCGGACATGGCGTTCTGCTGAACCCGGACGTCCGGGAAATGGTCACAGAGTTCCTGCTGGCCAATATTCACCGCTGACCGTTCAGGTCGCGTCGCGGGTCCCCCCCGGGACCCACAGCAGGTCGGCGCGGCCGTCATCGTTCAAGCGCCGGGCGAGCACGAACAGGTGGTCCGACAGGCGGGTCAGATAGCGCCGCGCCGCCATGTTGACCGCCTCGCGCTCGGCCAGGGCCGAAGCCGCCCGCTCGGCCCGCCGGGCCACCGCGCGGGCCAGGTGGACAAAGGCCGAGGCGGCGCTGCCGCCCGGCAGAATGAACGACCGCAGGGGTTCCAGGACGCTGTTCATGGTGTCGATCTCGCCTTCCAGGCGGGCGACCTGGCCATCGGTGATGCGCAGGGCGCCGGCGCTCTTTCCGCCCTCCTCCGGCGTGGCGAGATCGGCACCCAGGTCGAACAGGTCGTTCTGGATGCGCGCCACCATCGTGGCGGTGTCGCCGTCAACCTGCTGCCGTACCAGGCCGAGCACGCTGTTCAACTCGTCGACCTCGCCATAGGCGGTCACCCGCAGGGTGTGTTTCGCAACCCGCGTGCCGTCGACCAGGGAGGTCTGGCCACTGTCGCCGCCGCGGGTATAGATCTTGTCGAGCTTGACCATGGGTGTCTTCGGAGAAACGGGGACCGGGAAGAAGCGGCGACTGGGAAAAAACGGCGACCGGGAAAAAACGGCGACCGGGGCGACGGCGGGCCGGCTAGCGGCTGGCCAGCCACGCCGCGATCATGATCAGCACCACCGCCACGGCCTGGGCGGCGACGCGCATCTGCATCAGCTTGTTGGCGTAGCGGCGATTAAAATCGCCGCCCTTCAGCATGCCACCGATGCCGGTCGCCAGGATGATGACCACGACGACCATTGCGATGGGAATGAGGATGCCGAGAAAAGCTGCCATGGTCCACATATAGACCGTTCACCCGGCCAACCCAACCAGTTCGTCGAGGGCGCCGGTCAGTTGGGCCAGCCCGACCCCGTCGGACAGACGGTGATCGCCGTCCTTGACCAGGGTCAATGTCGCGTCGGCACTGCCCAGGGCCTCCAGCAGGGCGAGCGACAGCGACCAGGGGACATCCTTGTCGGCGGTGCCGTGGAGCAGGCGGACAGGGCAGGCGATGGCCAGGGGCGTACCCAGGATCTGGTGCCGCTGGCCATCCTCGATCAGGCGGGCGGTGAACACCCCGGGGGCCTCGCCATAATCCGACGGCCGGCGGATCTGGCCGTGCGCGGCGAGGGCGGCCCGTTCGGCATCGGACAGGCTGGGGCGCAGCAGCCGTTCGGTGAAATCGGGCGCGGCGCCGATGGTCACCAGGCCGGCAATCCGGTCCGGCCTGGCCCGCGCCGCCAGGCAGGCGAGCCAGGCCCCCATGGACGAGCCGACCAGGATCAGAGGGCCGCTGGTGATCCGGTCGATGACCGCCAGGGTATCGTCGCGCCAGCTTCCGATCGTGCCGTCAATAAAGGCGCCATCGGAGGCGCCGTGGCCAGTATAGTCGAAGCGGGTGAAGGCGCGGCCCCGGGTGCGGCAATAGCGGTCGAGGGCGCTGGCCTTGGTTCCTTGCATGTCGGAGGCGTAGCCGCCGCAAAAGACCACGCCGGGTGATTTGCCGGCCACGCTATGATAGGCGATCTGTCGACCGTCGGCGCCCGCGAATCGGGCCGGGGAATGAGTTGCGGAATCCATGGTGCCTTGTAGCCTGAAGGCCATTTTCACGGAAGCGTGTGGCGATGAATGATGGTCTGCCGGTCGTTCTGCAGGTCCTTCCCGCGCTCGAAGCCGGCGGTGTCGAGCGCACGGCCGTGGACGTGGCGGCCGCGCTGCGGGCGGCCGGGGTGGCGTCTTTCGTCGCCTCTGCCGGGGGGCGCCTGGTGCGCGAGGTCGAGCGTGCCGGGGCGACCCACGTCACCTTGCCGCTGCAGGCCAAGAATCCGATTTCCCTGCGCCTCAACAGCGGCCGCCTGGCAGCCCTGGTCGAGCGTCAGGGCATCGGCCTGATCCACGCCCGCAGCCGGGCTCCCGCATGGTCGGCCCGGGCCGCCGCGCTGCGCAGCCGGGTGCCCTTCGTCACCACCTTTGCCGGGACCTATGGCGAGGACCTGCCGGGCAAGAAAATCTATAATGGCATCATGGCCTCGGGCGACCGGGTGATCGCCAATTCCCATTTCATCGCCCAGCACATTGCCGACCGTTATCCCCAGGCGCGGCCCCGCCTGGTCACGATTCCCCGGGGGATCGACTTCAACCTGTTCGATCCCGCCCGGGTCGGGGCGGAGCGGGTCGTCCACCTGGCCCGCCAGTGGCGCCTGCCGGACGGCGTGCCGGTGGTGATGCTGCCCGGCCGACTGACCCGGTGGAAGGGGCAGAAGGTGCTGATCGAGGCGGCCGGCCTGGTCAAGACCAAGGAATTCCTGTGCGTCATTCTGGGCGACGACCAGGGCCGCGACGGCTACCGCAAGGAACTGGAAAACGACATCAGGCGCCGCGGCCTGACCAGCAAGGTCTGCGTCCTCGACCACTGCCGGGACATGGCCGCGGCCTATATGCTGGCCGATGTCGTGGTCTCGGCCTCGATCGAACCCGAGGCCTTCGGCCGGATACCCGTGGAGGCCCAGGCGATGGGCCGGCCGGTGATCGCCACCGACCATGGCGGTGCCGCCGAAACGGTGCGTCACGGCGAGACCGGCTGGCTGATCCCGCCGGGCGACCCGGTGGCCATGGCGGCCGCAATCGACGCGGCGCTGGGCCTCGATGCGGCGACCCGGGCCGACCTTGCCCCCTATGCCCGGGCCCATGCCGCGGCCACCTGGTCGCTGGAAAAGATGACGGCAGCGACCCTCGAGCTCTATCGCGAACTGGCGGCGAGCTGGGGGCGCGCGGTCTGAGCCGGCCGTTCCGAGCGCTTCCGGTGACGCCGTGCCGCGCGGGTCAGGGCGCCAGGCGCTCGGGGTCGAAGGCGAACCCGGCGTTGCAGAATTCGCAGGTGACGACGATCCGGCCGTCGACCGCCATGTCGGCGCGGTCTTCGGGCGGAAACTGGCCCAGCACGCGGGCAATATGGTCGCGGCTGCAGCGGCAGCCGGCGGCCAGGGTGACCGCGGGATAGACGCGCACGCCATCCTCGTGGAACAGGCGCCAGAGCAGCACGTCGGGGCC